>CAYZYQ010000035.1:0-25358 GCA_964482645.1 uncultured Lentisphaeraceae bacterium
CGATTTGGAGGGAGCCAAAAAACTTAAAGGGTCCTTGCGATTAAAGGACCCTTACGAGGGGGGAGAGAGGTCAGCCGAGCGTCTAACCCGCGTTACTTGACTTTGGCCAGTGCCTGTTCGAGATCGGCGATGAGGTCGTCCGGATCTTCGAGGCCGATGGAGAAGCGGATCAGATCCGGCGGAATGCCGGCAGCCTTCAACTGTTCGTCCGTCAACTGGCGATGCGTGTGAGACGCGGGATGAAGGACGCAACTCCAGGCGTCGGCCACGTGCGTGACGATGCTGATGAGTTTGAGCGAATCCATGAACGCAATGGATTCCGCACGCCCCCCGCGAATGCCGAACGTCATCACGCCGCACGGCGACGGGCCGTCGAACTGTTTTTCAATCAAGCCATGGTAAGGCGAATCGGGAAGCCCCGCAAAGTTCACCCACGCCACCTTTTCCTGCGCCTTGAGCCACGTCGCGATCTTGAGGGCGGATTCGGCATGGCGGCGGATGCGGATGTGGAGCGATTCAAGGCCGAGATTGAGCAGAAACGCATTGAACGGCGAGGGAATCGCGCCGAAATCGCGCATCAGCTGGGCAACGCACTTCGTGATGTACGCCAGCTTGCCAAACTGCTTCGTGTAGCTGAGGCCGTGATAGGACGGATCGGGTTCGACAAGGCCGGCGAACTTGTCGGCGTGCTGCGTCCAGTCGAAATTCCCCGAATCCACCACGCAACCGCCCACCTGGGAGGAATGACCGTCCATGTACTTCGTCGTGGCGTGCGTCACGATATCCGCGCCGAACTTGAACGGACGGCAGAGAATCGGCGTCGGGAACGTGTTGTCGACGATGAGCGGCACGCCGTTCCGATGCGCGATGTCCGCGAACTTGGCGATGTCGAGGACGACGCCGGAGGGGTTCGCCACCGTCTCGCCAAACACGCACTTCGTATTCGGACGAAAAGCTTTCTGGATTTCGTCCGCATCCGCATCGGGATCGACGAACGTCGTCTCAATGCCGAACTTCTTGAGCGAAACGGCCAGTAGATTGAACGTGCCGCCGTAAATCTGGGCGGAAGCCACCACGTGGTCGCCCGCCTCGCAAAGGTTCATGACCGCAAAGGTGGACGCGGCCTGGCCGGAACTCGTGAGAACGGCGCCCACGCCCCCTTCCAACGCCGCAATCTTCTTCGCCACGGCATCGTTCGTCGGATTCGCCAAACGGGTGTAGAAATAGCCGGCCGCCTTGAGGTCGAAGAGATCGGCCATCTGCTGCGTCGTCTCGTATTTGAAGGTTGTGGACTGGTAGACCGGCACCTGGCGCGGTTCACCGCATTTGGGCGACCAACCGCCCTGTACGCACAATGTATCGAGTTTCATATTTTGATTCTCCTTCGATTCAGGAAAGCGGGTATTTTACCAAAACCGACGCGATGCAGAGAATTCAAAAATGCGGTTTTCCGCTTTCGACGAGATGGCGTACACGCAACCAGAGGCCCAGCATGTAGACGCCGTTGGCGAGGAAGAGCAACCACATCAACAAGACCGACACGTTCCCGCCGTCCGTACGCCACACCCCGAACCACATGAACACCTCGACGGCGTCCACGGCAATCCACAACACCCACTGTTCCAACGCCCGCCGCACGGTCAGCGCCATCGCAGCCACGGAAAGGACGTTCGTGAGCGCGTCGCAGAACGGCCGGCTGCCGCCGCACAAACGCAACCCCCACCCCAACGCCAACGTCCCCGCCAGACACGCGACCACCCAGACGATCCGCGCCCGGCCAGAAAGGCACGTACGGACAATCCCCTCCGCCGCCGTCGCCGCCCGGTTCCGCCGCCACGCCGCAAGGCCGGGGAACATCATCAGAAAGTAGTAGACGTTGAGCGCACAGTCGCCGTAGTAGCCCTGCGCGTAGGACAGCCCGGCGTAGAGCGGCGTGTTGACGAGGCCGAACAGAAAGCACAACGCCTTCCCCTTTCCCGCGAGAACCGTGTAGAGCATCCCCGTCGCCGCCGCCGTAATGCCAATCGCCGTGTCGCCGATTCCCAACGACAGCCCGACGACGGAGACGACACAAAACGCCAGCCACGCAACTTCGCCCAGCCGCCATCCCGTCCCCGCGTCCCGCAACATCTCGACCAGTCCGCCCATCGTCCGCATTCTCCACCACGCGGTCACAGGCCGACAATCGACTTGATGTCGTCGAACGTGAGTTTCTGGACAACCTGTTCGTCGGTCGTACCCACCGTTGCGTCGATGACGAGTTGCTTCTTTTGCTGGAGCGCGAGCACACGTTCCTCCACGGAGTTTTGGGCGATCATCTTCACCACGTAGACCGTTCGCTTCTGCCCGATACGGTGAGCGCGATCCGTGGCCTGCGCCTCGACGGCAGGATTCCACCAAGGGTCGAAATGGACGACCATGTCCGCGCCCGTGAGGTTGAGGCCCGTGCCGCCCGCGTGGAGCGAAATGAGGAAGACGGGAATCGACTCGTCCGTGTTGAACGTCCGGCACGCGCCGAGACGGTCTTTCGTCGCGCCGTCAAGATAACAGTACGAAATCCCGCGCACGTCGAGTTCGCGGCGAAGGATTGAAAGCATCGACACGAATTGGCTGAAGACGAGCACGCGGTGTCCGCCGTCGATCGCTTCGTCGAGGAGTTCAAAGAACGCCTCCAGTTTGCCGGAAAGTTCCGCCCCGTCCGCCGGTACGGCGCCACCCGTCTTCTCACGGTACTCTTTCAGGAGTTCAAGATCGCTCGCCACCTGGCGCAAACGCATGAGGAGCGCCAGAATCTCGAACTTCGACTTGGCGAAACCACGCGCCTTCACCATGTCGCCAATCTTCCCACGCGCGTCCTGCAAGAGTTTGTCGTACCACCGCTGTTGTTCCAGCGTCATCGGACAGTACGCCACTTTGACGATTTTGTCCGGCAGGTCTTTTGCCACGGTCTGCTTGAGACGACGAAGAATGAAGGGATTGAGCTTGTAGTGCAACCGCTCCTGCGCGGCGCGGCCTTCCGGCCCGCCCTCCTCGATGGGTTGTTGCGTGAGCGCCTTGAACGCCTCGTACTTGCCCAGATAGCCCGGCATGAGAAAGTCGAAAATGCTCCAGACGTCGGCGACGGAGTTTTCGACAGGCGTACCCGTCAAGACGAGTTTCTGGACGCTTTGCAGTTGCTTGGCCGCTTTCGCATTGCGCGTGGAACGGTTCTTGATATGCTGCGCCTCGTCCAGCACGACGACGCTGAACGTCTGGTCGAGATAGGCGGTGTCAAGATCGCGCTGGAGTAGCGCGTAGGACGTGATGACGAGATCGCTGGCGGGAATGCGGTCGAACGTGGCGGCGCGGTCGGGGCCGGACACGACGAGCCGTTTCAGCCACGGCGTGAACTTCTCGGCTTCGGCGTTCCAGTTCTGGACGAGCGACGTCGGGCAGACGACGAGCGCCGGTTTGCCACGCGCCGCGTCGTCCGTGCGTGTCAGCGAAATCCACGTCAGCGTCTGAAGCGTCTTGCCCAGGCCCATTTCATCCGCCAGCAACCCCGACAACCCGCTCTTCTCCAAGAAGCGCATCCAGTAGACGCCGTCTTTCTGGTAGGGGCGCAACGTCCCTTCGAGCCGCCCCAGGTCGACGGCTTCGTATTTTGCGTGTTCGTCGCGCGTCCGTTGCGCCGACGTCTCGCGCCAGTTCGGCGCGGCGTCGTCGGCAATTTCCACCGCGTCGCCAAGAGCGCCCAACGCCCCGCGCACGTAGCCGGAGTAAACGCCCTCCACGCGGAAACGTCCAGCCGCCGCGCCGCCTTGCCGCGCGGCGCAGTCCTCGAACACCTTGCGCATCGACGTGATGGCGTCCGTGTCCAGCAGATACGTCTGTCCACCCTTCATCACGTAGGAATCGCCCCGGTTCAACGCGTCCTGGATTTCGGCCGGCGTCACGTCCGCCCGCCCGTCGACGTCGAACACGTAGCCAACGTCGAATGTCCCGGCCGGGCCGTCGTTCACGGCGACGGTCGACGACACCATCGGCAAGCCATCGACGATGGGTTCCAGTCGTTCCGAGAACGTCACTTTCCAGCCCTGTCGACGCAACGCGGGCACGACGCCGCCGAGGATGTTGAGTACCATGCGCGGTTCGCTGATGAACAGGCGCGGCCCGTCGCCCTTCTCGAATCCGACACGCACCAACGTCTCCAACGCCGCGCGTTCAGCGTCGGGATTGCGCACGTGGTAGAGGAGGAAGTCGTCGGGGTCGGGTCGGCAGATGGCGTTGGGAGACATCGCCGCGCCACAACGAATCTCCTGGCGTCCGTAGCGGGCATAGAGGTCGCCCCCCAGCGTGGCTCGCGAACCCGTCAAGTGGAGACGGAACGTCGGCGTGTCTGGCACGAACTTGAAGAAGTCTTCGGACGGCGACAACTGCACGTCGATCTGCTGGCGGAGAACGGGCAGGTTCTCGCGAAGGAACGATGCCATCGCCTCGCGGGGAATCGTCTCGTCCTTCCGGTAGACGCTCTGGAACGGCCCCGCCATCACTTTCTTTAATTTGAAGAACGCCGCCGGACGCTGTGCCGGGTCGATGGGCGGACTCCATACGAACCCCTGCGAACCATGGACAAGGAAGCGGTCGTTGCTCGCGATATGCGCGACAGACACAGGCAGTTCCGCGCAGGGGAAAAGAATGAACGCACCGCTTTCCTCCAGATATTCCGTACAGAGGACGCAATCGACGGACGGCTGGCTGTTTCGGATGTCGAGCACATTCAGGAAGTCAATCGGTTTGAGCAGAATTTCCGACGTGGCTGGTCCTTCGCAGATGTCTTCCAGCACCCCTAGCAGATTCTCCGCTTTCTCGGAAATCCGAATCCCGTTCCCCTGCCGCAGACGCGGATCTTCGGGGCGGTAGCGATGACCTGCGGCATCCAGAAATTCAAGCCGCGCCCGAACGCCGTCCGCATAGAACTCCTCCACGAAATCCTTGCCCCAGTTGAAAACCATTTTCATGGGAACGCCCTGCGGCGAACGCCGAATGTAGGCGTTGGGATCGATCGCCGCCACACGCCGCGCCGCCCGCTGTTCGGTCTGGTATTTCTCCTCGGCTTCCGGATCCGTCATACGGCACATCAGGTAAAGGCCGATCGCCACGACGTGCGGGCAGACGAGGCCACCCTCCTGGTTCATGCGGCAAGGACACTTCGACCAAATGTGTCCGTCGTCTTGAAGGATGAATCCCGTCTTCATCGCAACGCCATTCGGCAAGGCAAATTCGCCGGAGGCCAGATGTTGCGCATCATCCCAATCCGCCCGCAATACGCGCCCCTTCTTCGCCGCCACGAGCGCACTGTTGAACACATCCTCGCCGCCCCAGGAGATGAGCAGTTTGTGCGTCAGTTCGGCAGGTGTCATGTCAACGCCTCCACGAAACGCCGCGCATTCGCCGTCATCTCATCGGCCAGCGCATCCACCGGCGTTCCACGCAGGTTTGCCACCTGTGCGTAAATCGCCGCCACGTCCGGCGCGTCGGCTGCGGCCGGATCGGCATCCGTCTCGATGAGCAGACAATCTGGCGGCAGGGCTTTCACGAGATCGCGGTAGTTCACCGCATGGTCGTTGAGCACGGCCGTACCCACGCCGACAAATCCGTTCAACGCGAAAATGTCGGGGAGCAGGCCCGCGCTCCGCGAAAAACCGTGGAAGAGAAAAGCGGGAATGTGCTCCGCGTAGGGTTGGCAGGCTTTGACGACTTCGCCCCAGCACTTCGCTCCATGAAGAACGACGGGGCGGCCGAATGTAGCAGCGAGTTCCAGTTGCGCCGTGAACGCCGCACGTTGTGCATCGGAAATCGTACGGTTGTGCAGACGGTCGAGGCCGATTTCACCTACGCCAGCCGACTCTTCGCGCACGAGCGCGGTGCGGACGGACGACAAATCGAGCCTCTCGCCGAGATCGTCCACCTGCCACGGATGGAAACCATGGAAAACAAATTCTTGTCCGTCCACCGAAAGAAACGTATCGTAGATGTTTCTGTGGAAATGCGCATCCGTCAGTGTCATGCTCTACCGTTCCGATTCACAAACTCAAAAAGAAATCCACCGTTGTCCGCCAGATCCACGCACACGCGTACGTCCGGCGCAAGCTCGCAGACAGTCTCACGAACGAGGCCGCCCACAACGGTCTCCGGGACGTCTTTCGTCTGCGGATCGCGCACGGCCGAAAGGTCGTAGCAGAACGTGCGGCAGGAGGTGGGAATGCGCCGCCAGAAGTCCTCAAAGCGAACGGTGAGGGTTGTCGCTTTTACGGTACACGCGCCGATCCGCCAGTCCGCGCCGAAACGGCGACCGAATACAAGAAAATCGTTCCACTCACCACGCGCCACCCAGAAGTCGTCGCCTACGCCGTCCTGTCCGAGGAAAAGCGCACACGCGCGTTGCGCCGCCGGCGTCACCGCATCACCGAACTGCGGAACAGGAAACGGCGCCGCCACGAACGGCACCACGCGGAACGCAAAATCGACCACGTCCGCACCATCACGGAGGAAGACGGACGAAACGGAAGGCTCACATCCCAACCGTGTTTGCGCGAGATCCGCCGGACGTTGCCAGACGCGGATTCCAGACTGCGCCGAACGGGAGACGAGACATCCGTCTTTGAATGCGAGCGCCGTATCTGGTTCACGTGAAACGTCCAACACAAATTCCTTTCGAGATTTCGCACATTGTCTGTCTCTTTACCGTGCCCGTTTTCACGCCCGCATCATACCAACTCCAGATTCCTCCATGTTCTGAAGTTCAGCCATCCCATGTCAGCCGCCCTACTTGTCCCAGTCCATTCGGTCAAAGATTGAGGCCGGCGAACGCGGAACCGAGCGAGGAGAAACCGGTGTTGTCGTCCTTGTGCGTTTCCATCCAGTCCTTGACGTCCTGGGCTTCGGCCTCAGCCGCGATCTCCTCGGGCGTCCTGGGACGCAGGGGCTTGGCCTGGCACTGACGGATGGAGAGCGAAATACGTTCGCGTTCCCAGTCTAGGGAGAGAATCTTCACCGTGACGACCTCACCCTCCTTGACGAAATCGCGCGGATCGACAACCTTGTCCCACGAAATCTCGCGCACGGGCACCAAGCCCTCCAGACCGCCAAGATCGACAAACGCACCGAAATCAAGCACCTTCACGACCGTGCCGTTCAGGGTCTGCCCTTCCGTCAACGAATCGCGCAGATAGTCCCTCGCCACCTGGAGTTCCTTCTCCTGAATGGCGCGACGGCTGACAATCAGATTCTGCCCCCGGTCGTCCTTGCCGTATTCGGACACGAGGAACTGGAACGTCTGACCCACGTAGGGGTTCTCGGCGCCCTTGTCGAGCGGTTTGCGAACCCGATCAATCTGCGAGTAGGGACAGAACGCACGCTGACCGGAGACGGTCACCTCGTAACCGCCCTTGACCTCCTTCTCGACGCGCCCCTCAATGGGCAGTTGGTTGTCAAACGCGCGCTGGATCGTCTGATCCACATCGATGACAGCGGCGGAATCCACCTTGTTCGCCAGCGCGAACAAATAGGCGTCCTTCTGCATTCCAACGAACTCGACATCAAGCAAATCGCCGCGCTTCGCCGTCACGCTTCCGTCGGTGTCCGTAACATCTTCAATCGGCAGGATGCCGACGCTCTTTGCGTTCACGTCCAGCGTCAGAAAGGTTTCGCCCACGCGAACGACTCGCGCCGCCATCTTGTCGCCGGGATTGAACCCTTTGTGGTAGTTCTTGAGCTGTCCGTCCAACAGGGCGGCGAAATCGGCCATTGAAGCTTTCTTGTCCATAACGTCTTATTTCCTTCGGAAAAACTTAAGCTTGTATTATAGCAAAAATCGTCCGCAAACGTTTGATGCTTTGTGCCGTATGAACGGACGATGTGGTATAATCACGCCTTGTGAACAACCATTCTTCAGAACCACTGGCCGCGCGGATGCGCCCGCGCACACTGGGCGAGGTCGTCGGTCAGTCCCACATCCTGGGACTGGGCAAACTCCTGCGCCGCGTCATCGAGGCGGACCGGCTGACGAACATCATCCTCTATGGCCCGCCCGGCTGCGGAAAAACGACGCTCGCCGAAGTCATCGCCCGAACGACCGAGCGTAATTTCGTCCGCTGTTCCGGCGTCGTCTCCAACGTCGCCGAAATCCGCAAGGTCTGCGACCGCGCACGGACGGAATTGGGCGGCATGGGCACGATTCTATTCGTCGACGAAATTCACCGGTTTAACAAATCCCAGCAGGACGTCCTGCTGCCCTACGTGGAAGACGGTACGGTCGTCCTGATTGGCGCGACGACGCACAATCCGTCGATGTTCGTCAACACACCGCTCACGAGCCGCTCGCTCGTCTTTGAACTCCGCCCGCTCTCACCTGACGAAACCGCCACGCTTCTCGACCGCGCTTTGGCGGACAAGGAACGCGGCTACGGTGATTTGCCCATCGTGCTGGCGAACGACGCAAAACGTTTCCTCTCTGAAATCTGCGACGGCGACGGCCGTCATGCGTTGACGGCGCTCGAAGTTGCCGTACGCTCGACCCCCGCCGCCGACGACGGCATCATCCATCTGACGCTCGATGTCATCCAAGAATGCGTCCAGCGGCGGCAAGTCCAGTACGACAAGAAGGAAGACGGGCATTACGATACGATTTCCGCGTTCATCAAATCCATTCGCGGTTCCGATCCCGACGCCGCCATCTACTGGCTCGCCAAAATGCTCGTCGCCGGCGAAGATCCGCGCTTCATTGCACGTCGCCTCGTCATCTCCGCATCGGAGGATATCGGCAACGCCGATCCGCGTGGGTTGACCATCGCCGTCGCCGCGCTGCAGGCCGTCGAATTCGTCGGAATGCCCGAGGCCCGCATCTCTCTCGCCCAAGCGACGACGTATCTGGCCACGGCGCCGAAATCGAACCGTTCCTACGAAGCGTTGAATCGCGCGTGGAAGGACATTGAATCGGGCGCCGTCCAGCCTGTGCCGGAACACTTGAAAAACGTCCACGTCAAGGCCATCGGCGCGGCGGAAAACACGGGCTACAAATATCCACACGCCTACAAGGACGCCTGGACGGAACAAGCCTACCTCCGTATTCCCGAAACCTACTACTTTCCGTCCGATCGCGGCTACGAGGCGACGATCGCCAAACGCATGGAAACGCTCGGCAAGACGTATTGACCCGATTGCATTGATATGGAACAACGCATCTTCCTTTCCCCGCCGTGGTTCGGCGATCCCGAACGTGCCGCCGTCGCGGCGGCGTTCGACTCTGGTTACATCGCCCCCTGCGGCCCGATGGTCGACCAGTTCGATCAACGTCTTGGCGATTTGGCGCAACAATCCGCCGCCGCCGTCGCCAGCGGCACGGCCGCCCTAGATCTAATCATGGCCGAACTCGCCCTCGGCACGGATGACATCGTCGTGGCCTCGTCGCTGACGTTTATGGCGACAGTTGGCCCTGCCAGACATCGGGGGGCGCAACTCGTCTTCGTCGACAGCGACGCCGCCACAGGCACGTTGTCACTCCCCCTGCTCGAAGACGCGCTTCGAGACGTACGGCGGAAACACGTTAGCCGACTCGTCGTCATCGCGGCGGACATTTACGGTCAGTGCTGCGACTACGACGCACTGGAGGCGGTGTGTTCGCGGTATGATGCCACGCTCATCATCGACGCGGCGGAATCCGTCGGCGCAACCTGGCGCGGACGACCCGCGGGGAAGGCCGGTTTCATGTCCGCCTATTCGTTCAACGGCAACAAAATCATCACAACGTCGGGCGGCGGCGCCGTCTTCTCGGATGACGCCGAACGAATCGCACGCGCCCGCTGGCGCGCCCAACAGGCGCGTGAACCCGTCGTCTGGTACGAACACCGCGAAGTCGGCTACAACTACCGCATGAGCAACGTCCTCGCCGCGATCGGTTGCGCCCAACTCGACCGTCTGCCGGAAATCCTGCGCCGCAAACGCCAAACATTCGCGTTCTATCGTGACCTTTTCGACGAGCGGGCTGTTCCATTCCCCTGCGCCTGTGAAGCGGAATCAAGCCATTGGTTGAGCGTTTTTGTGTTTCCGTCCGAAACGGCGCGTGATGCGGCGTCCGCAAAACTCGCGGCGGCAAACATCGAATCGCGCCCCGTCTGGAAGCCGCTTCATTTGCAACCCGTTTTCCGTACCTGCCGCGTCTACGGCGGCGCGGTGGGCGAAGACCTTTTCGCACGCGGGCTCTGTCTCCCTTCCGGCGCGGGCCTGACCGCCGCCGACTACGCCCGTATTCGCACCGCCCTCGTCTGAACGCACACGCAGTGAGAAAGTGTGTGGCATCGCGAGAGAATCAACGGAAGAGGATGACCGTCGCGAGCGGGGATACGCGGACGGAAAAACCGGGTGGGTTGTCGTTTTCAATCAGACGCACCTGACGGTCGTCACTCTGCACGACCACGTCAAACCGCCCGGCGGGCGGCGGCGTGTCCGTGTACAGCACAGGGTAAACGCCCGGCGGCATTTCCGGCGCCACGAAGATCTCAAGGTTCGCCTTGCCGTCCGCCGGCCACACGCACGTATCGCCGCGTACGTCAATGACGTCGCCGCCATCGGGGCCGAGCATGAGTTTTACGGTCGAATTAGATGACCAGGTGAAATTCGTCGTCACCCAGTACGTTGGCCGCACGTCTGACAAATCAAGCGTCCCGCCCGCGCCAAGATGGATGTCCGCCGTGCATCGGTCCACGGCCAGTTCGACCGTCGCGTCCTCTCCCGCGCCCGCGATGTCGAACGCGCACGTCGCCGTATACGTCTCCACCGCATAGCACCCCTGACGCACGATCGTCCGCCCCGTATGATCATCGTAACCAATAGGCCACGCAAAACGAACCGTCCCCGCACCCACCTTCACCACGTCGCCCATTCCCATGAAGCCGAACGGCACGGCCGCCGCGCCGAACACCAGCGTCCGTTCGACGGCGGGTTGCCGGGAGGTGTCCAACGTGTCGAACGTCACACCGCCCGCTTCAACCAGCAATCCAATTCCCTTTGGCGAACCGCCAAACCGCAGTTCGACATTGCCGCCGCACGGCCTGATCGTCGTGCCGTTGAATCTGAACCAACTCGCAGCGTACCCCAAATTGCCGTCGATGGGAAACGTCCCGTCCGCGCCCGGAATCAACGCCAGACGCACCGTCCCCCAGCCCGCGCCTTGATACGCCTGCGAAAGGAGTCCCCGCGTTCGCACCGTCCCCATGCCCGACAAATTGCCGTAGCTCATGCACAGACGTCCCTGCCAGTCGAGCGTCCCGTCCACGGCGGCCGTCCATCCCTTGACATCCGAACTTCCATGGGTGTCGACGCGAAGCGTCACATTTGACGGAAGAAGAAAATTCGTCCTCGGCGCGAAATACCCCACCTCCAGCGTCGCGGCGGACACGTCGTCCGCACACGCCAGCGCGTTCGAGGCGATGCAACTACGGGCATCGGCATTCGTCAAAGACGACGTGCCGCGCAGCACAAGGCGGCTTCCGGCGGCGGCAGACAAGTTCGTCACGTTCTCGGCCCGCACGTCCGCCAATTCCAGCGTTCCCGCGTCGACCCGAATGCCGCCCGTCAACAACGGCTGTTCGCCGTCCAGCCGCAGTGCGCCAGGCCCCTTCTTGACGAAATCGCCCAGCCTCCCCAACGGCGCGGAGATCCGAACCTGGCGATTGGACGGAACGGACATCAACTCGGACTCCATGTCGATCCGCGATCCCGAAATCGCCACGTTCCCTTGAAAGAAGAAATCGGACGCGGACGTCTGTTCATAGTCGTTCGAGACGACCGAATCCGTCATGAACAACGCCATGCAGCCATCTGCCCACGCACCGCCCGACCATTTCGACGAATCCGACCAGACGCCCGTGCCGCCCTTCCAATACCGCGTAATACGCTCTTCATAGAAGGTGCCGTTGGCCGTCAAACCTGACAGGACGCGCCCCATCGCGTCCTGCACACGCGCACCGTCTTCGAGCCACAGCGTCTGCGCGTTCGCAACCACGCGGTGAACGCCCGTCGTATTTACAGGAAGCTGCAACGTCGCCCCCGCGCGGACGAGCAAGGCGCGGACGGGCAACGGCGAGGCGGCCACCGCCAGCGTGACGTTCGACGCAACCTCGACGACGCCCGCCAGCGCATCCATCCGCGCCGCCGTCACAACGCCCGCCCCTTCCAGCAACAGCGCCCCGCCATCGGCATCCACAAACGGCACGTCTAGCGTCAGCGCGGCATCCGCCGCCACGCGGACGACGTTCGTGCCGACAAGCGCCACCCGCGTATCCGTCGACGCGACGGCGCAGACGGTCGACGTTCCCGCCACGTCCAGAACGAAAGACTGGTACACGCCGCCACGTTTCCGCCCCCAGGCAAACGCGCCCGACAGGCAGAGCGTGGCGTCGGACAGATAAAACGGGCGCAGCCAATACGACAATCCGTCGCCCGAAAGGTCGATTGCCTCCGCGCACAGCGTGGAACGAGCCACGTCAACCCGGCCCGTCCCCGTGTCGTTCCGCCCCGTTCGCCAGACGTTCGTTTCAGCGGCCGTGTCCGTCCCCTCAATCGTCAGCGTCCGAAACGCCGCGTCGAATCCAGTGGCATTCAAAATCTTCCCCGACCCGCGCACGTCCACCCGTGCGCCGTGCGCGAGTCCGCCGAGATAGAACGGCGCATCGCCCGTCAGTTCCAGTCGCCCCGGCACATTGTTCGTCGCGAACACGATCTTTCGCCCGACGCCGCCCGGCGCGGCGCAGACAAGGTTCGTCGCCGACACCGTCAACGTCTCCATCACCTTGAACGCCGCCGGGCCGTCCAGTCGCGCCGAGGACACGGCGGAAACGGCGGCCGTGACGACGGCGCAGGGCTGCGTGAACGCGACCGTTTCATCGAACGCGGCCATCTTGGGAACGTCCGGCAGACGAATCGTCGGATCGCCGTAGAAGAACTGTTCACCCAGTACGTAGAGGCGAGGATTTCCGGTTCCGTAGCGTGCGACGTATTCTTGCCGCGCATGGAGGAACGCCATGCCGAATGTCGCATCGCCCGAAATAAAAAGACGACGCGCCAGATAATAGCTAATCGTCTGCGAATAGCCATCCTTCAGTGATGCACTTTCAGACGTGCCAATCAATCCCTCCCGCACATTGTGGACGCCCGCCACCGCGCCGCCCGTGGGTGAAACGACGGCCGCTAGCCCCAACGTCGGCTCCACGTACGTCCGACCGTCGCCCCCCTTCAGCCAATAGTCGATCTGGCCCGTACGGCACGGTAGGCAAAAATCGTTGAACAGGGACAGCCCCGTCCCCCGCGCGAAACCGTCGCGTGTCAAATACCCTCCAGCCGTCTGCATCACACTGCCATGGGCGCGGCACAACGCGTACACCATGTCGGCGGCGTAATAGCCTTCCTGTGCTTCCGACAACGTCCCATAACGGGACGCGAACGCATCCGCAGACGCATGGATGGATTCGACGGCGCGAACGGGCCAGTACGGCACAATGCACGTCCGCACCGTCTCCCGCGCCGTATATTCCGAATCGGCGATTCTTCCGACATGGTTGCTCTGCCACATGTTGGGCACGTCGTCGAAAAACGTCATCTCCTTGAACGGCCGCCCAAACTTCGCGTCCGCTCGGTTCACCACCGTCGTCACCACCAAGGCGCTCGCAACGCCCAACGTCTCCGCCCCCGCGAAATCCGTCCGCTCGCCCCGCGCCACCTTGTCCGCATAGGCCGCAATCAACTGCGTCATCGACAACAGCTCGCCCATTCCACCAAAGTCGTAGGGAATCGGCGCAAAGCGACCCACGGCGACGTCCGCCACGCAATCGCACGATGCGACTTCGTTCGTTTCGAGGTAGAGGCCGTCGCCATCGGGATCCCAAGGGTAGGGCGTCGTCTCGTCCACGTTGTCGAGACAGGCGTAGAAGAGATCGGACGGCGTCACGATGATTTTCTTTTCATACCCAAATTGCGCACAGATGCCTGGTACGCAGTTGGAGAGCGAGAGCCGTTCGCCCGTGCGGAAAAAGACGTTCGTCGCCGGCGTCTGCGCATCAAACCACATGCCACCCAGCAGAAAATGCGACGTCCCCGCCGCCGCCGAGGCGCGAATGTGCGCATGGATGGACTCGGCCGCGTTGCGATTGGCCAACCCGTCGCCAAACGGATGGTTGCCGTAGATTGCGTCCGTCCCCGTCACGCGGATGGACAAATCGGGCCGCATCTCCCGCCGTTTCGCGGCGTATCCCTCCCACGCCGCGAAGAGATCCGGCGGCGCGATAATTTCCAAATCGACGCCCGACGTGCCACCGACGCTCCGCGCACCCGGCGCCGTGCGCACCCGTGCCGTCCGTGCGGAAACGGTGAACATGACCGTGAAGCGAAGGGACGTAGCGGCTTCGAGGGCGCCCCGCTCCGTCTCCGCCCACGTCGCACCACGCCAACGGAACGGACGGACGCGCACGCGCAGACGGCGGACGCCGCCCACCGTCAATTCACCCGCCGCCACGACGGGCGTTTCCGGCCAGGTGTCGCTCCCGAAAAACGCCGCGTCGCGCACCGCCTCGGGCGCGGCCTCGCCTTCCACAATCGGCGGCATCACGGGATTCGGACACACGTTCGACTGATAGGCCGTCCACGCGGCTTCGTACGTCAACCGCGTGAACGTCGCATCCGGCGGAATGTCGATCAACACGATGCGCTCCAACACTTGCGGCGCCCCGTAGGGTTCGACGAGCGGCTGGAGTTCCGGGTCGACGGTCTGCGCATAGTCGACGTCCGCCTGCCATGTGCGCGTGACGTCCTCCGCCCGCGCCAAACACGCGCACAGACACGTCCACGCGCAGATGCCGACGCGGCGGATCACGGCAAAGAGGCTGTCACGGCGCAGCATATAATCTTCTGAAATCGAAATCTCCTAAAAAGAAGCGAGACCGGATGGACGGTCTCGCCTCTTCGTTTCATCGAACGCAGATTTATTTGACGGGCTTGATTGTCAGCGTCCAGTTCTCCGTCTGCGCCCGGTACATGTACTTCTCCATCGGAGTCGGGCCGCAGGAGGCGCCGCCGAGGCCGAGCTGCGCGACGTCGAGGTTCAACACCACTTCCGGCCGCGCCACGAGGGGCGTCCGATAGCGCTTCTCGCCGTTGCGGTGGCGGGCGAACTCCAGATCCTCCAGGCCGTAGTGCAGCGCCTGGACGAAGAGCGGACGGTCGCCGCTGAACTCCACGCCCTGACCCGCCGCGTCCGTGAAGCGCACCGTGCGGACGTCGCACTTGTAGCCGTTGTCCTGCGGACGGACGTAGGACTCGAACTGGTCCGTGACCGTCGATTCCCACCAGCCGAGGAACGAGCCCGTCTTGCGGTCGACGTAGTTTTCACGCGGGCCGCGGCCGTAGTAGGCCATCTGCTCCAGCGACTTGTCCAGCTTCCACGTCGTGCCGAGGCGCGGCAGCGCGGGCGGCATCGTGCCATGCGGCACGGCCGTGTTCGCCACCTTCACCGTCCCGTCGGCGCGGAACGTCCACACGCTCGTGTGCGTGAAGCCCGCGCTCTTCGAGCCGGTCACCTCGACGACCGCCGTCACCTTCACGGCGTTGCCGTCGTCGGCCACGTGCAGCGGACGCGCATGGTGGCGCAGTTGCGTGAGACCCGACGCATAGAAGCTGCGTTTGCGGTCTTCGCCCCAGGGATTGCCGTCGCGCAGCCAGCGGTCGTTGTCCGTGAACGCGCGTTCGCACGTCAGCTGCGGACCGGCCACGACGCCCGGCGCCAAATCCCGAAGAACGGTCTTGCCGTTCATCACGAGTTCGGCGAGCGTGCCGGACTTGCGGCAGAAGACGGCCTTCGTGCCGCCGCCCGTCACCGTGACGGTCTTGTCGTCCTGCGCCACCGTCGGCTTCGCGCCCGCGATCGCCGGCTCGTCGGTCTTCGATCCGCGCACGAACTGCTGGTCGCGGGCGACGACGTAGCCCTTCTTCGCCCAGCGCGTATCCGCCTTGAGCGCGAACGCGAAGTTGACGAAGTACTCCTTGTTGGGCTTGAACGCATCGGCGGGCAGATCGAGCTTGAACGTCCCGCGGCTGAGCGGCGCGACGGCGGGAACGTCCAGACGGCCCGACGCGACGGGACGCCCGTCCTCCAGCAGCTCCCACGTGGCGTCGAACGCATCCGACGACGTGAAGCCGAAGCGGTTCCAGAGCGTAGCCGTCCCCATCTGCGGGTTGAACTTCTCGACAACGAGGTTGCGGTAGACGTGGCCCACCTCGACGAGTTTCGCCGTCACGTTGCGGAACGGATCCACGACGCCGTTCACGCAGAACGGGCCGTCGTTCGGCTGCTCGTCGTTGTCGCCGCCGTAGGCCAGGAAACGCTCGCGCTTGCCCGTCTTGGGGCAGACGCGATCCGTGTACTTCCACATGGCCTGGTCGACCCAGTCCCAGATGCAGCCGCCCATGAGCGCGGGATAGGCGTAGATGGCGTCCCAGTATTCCTGGAAGTTGCCGATCGCGTTGCCCATCGCGTGCGCGTACTCGCAGAGGAAGAGCGGCTTGCCGGCGGTGTGGCCGTTGATGGCGAAGCCCTCGCCGCCGCTCTCGCCCTTCAGTTCGCCGTCCTTCACGTTGCCGAGCTTGCCGCGCTTCTCGACCCACTCCACGGTGGGGTACATCACGGAATCCACGTCCGCGTCCGCGTTGCCGCGCTCCCAGTGGACGATGCGCGTCGCGTCCATTTCATGAATCTTCTTGATCGCGTTGCGGAAGCCGTCGCCGTGCCCCGTCTCGTTGCCCAGCGACCACATGAAGATGGACGCATGGTTTTTGTAGTTCTCGACGTGTCGCACGTTGCGCTCCATGATCGTCTCGAACCACTCCTTGTGGAGGCCGAGGCCTTCCTTCCCGTAGCCCGGCTCGTGACCCTCGACGTTCGCCTCGGCCACCACGTAGACGCCGTAGCGGTCGCACAGGTCGTACCACGTGTGGTGGTCCGGATAGTGGCTCGTGCGAACCGTGTCGATGTTGAAGCGCTTGAAGAGCAGAACGTCCTTCATCATGTCGTCGAGCGTGACCGTCCGGCCGTTGTCGATGTTGCATTCGTGGCGGTTGACGCCCTTGAACTTGATCGGCTGGCCGTTGAAGTAGACGGCGTTGCCCGTGCGCACGACGTGCTTGAAGCCGACGCGGCACGCGCGGACGTCAGTCCCCGCCGTCATCACGAGCGTGTAGAGGTACGGATCTTCGGCGCTCCACTTGCGCGCGCCCTTCACGGCAAGCGTCCCGTCCTTGACCGTACCGACGGGCTTGAACTGCGCGTCGTAGAGAGTCGCGGTCACGGCGGCGTCGCCCCCGCGCACGGTCGTCTTCAGGTTGAGCGTCCAGTCCGTGAACGTCGCGTCCGGCGTCGTCGTGACGAAGAAGTCGTCCAGACGCACCTTCGGCGCGGCGAAGAGCGTGACGTCGCGGTAGATGCCCGAATAGCGGAACATGTCCTGGTCTTCCAAATACGAGCCGTCGCACCAACGATAGACTTCGACGGACAGCTGGTTGTCGCCCGCCTTGAGGAACTTCGTGACGTTGAACTCGCTCGGCAGCTTGGAATCTTCCGCGTAGCCGACCTTCTGTCCGTTGATCCACACGTAGTAGGCGCTGTACACGCCGTCGAAGCGCAAGAAGATTTCGCGCCCCGCCCACGCCGCCGGCACGGTGAACGTGCGACGGTAGGAGGAGACGGGATTGTAGTCGTCCTTGCCCGTGTCGCGGTCGAGGATGCGCGGCCACTTGTTCGCGTGCGGGTAGCGCACGTTCGTGTAGCCGGGCGAACCGAAGCCGCGCAGTTCCACGCAACTCGGCACGTCGATCGTGAACCACTGCGAATCGTCGTAGTCGACTTTCCAGAAGTCGAGCGGACGCAGCTTGGGATCGCCGCACCAGCTGATTTTCCAAATGCCGTTCAACGACATCTTGAACGGCGTCGCCGGTTCAAGGTCGTCCGTCAGCGCGGCCTTCGCGTCCGCCAGCGGCATGGAATACGCGCGGGCCGGTTCGCGGTTGATCGCGTTGACGGCGGTGTTTTCCCAGTCGGGGGCCGCGAGGGCGCACGTGACGCCCAGCACGGCCGCAGAGAGGCACAACGGTCTCATGTACATGTGTTCAACATCCTTTCACGTTAGCAGATTCAGCCGAAGAGACGAGCGAAAAACCCGCCCGCCGCCGTGGATTCGTAGCCGACGAAGGGCTTGCCGCCCACCATCACCTGACGCTTTTCGGGACAGAACGTGGCCTTCATGCCCGTGCGGGCGGCCGCGTTCGACATGATCAGCGCGATCGCGTGGGAATAGCCCGCCTCGATCGGCGCGTTCGGGTTCTTGCGCGCGCGGACGCATTCCATCCAGTTGCGCATGTGGGCGTTCGTCAGCTTGTCCGCGCCCGTGTTCGCGCTCGTGACGACCTTCTCCTCCGGCGCAGGGAGCGGCTTTTCCGCGTACTTCACGCCCTCGACGCCCTCGTTCGTGACCATTCCCTTGCCCATGTCCACGCAGCCGTTCGGCCCGAAGTACTTTTCAACCGGGCCTTCGCCGTTCAGGCGCGACCCGCCGCCCGCGTTGTGCTGGTGGCTCTGGAACACGCACTGGAAGCCCTTGCCCTTCACGCCGCTTTCGCCGTATTCGAGAATCGTCGTGAACGTGTCGAAGCTCTGACGCCCGTCCGCCCACTGGTAGAGTCCGCCGGACGAAACGGCGCTCTTCGGATACGGGAAGTCCATGAACCACGCCACCGTGTCGATCTGGTGGCACATCCACTGGCCGGGCGTCCCCGACGAGAACGGCCAGAAGAGACGGAACTCCAGGTACTTGCGCGGATCGAACGCATACGCCTTGGGATCGCGGTCGAGCAGCCAGAGATTCCAGTCGACGTCTTCCTGCTTGAGCGACTTGATCAGCTCGTCGGGCCGGCGCCAGCGCCGGGGCTGGTTCACGTTCCAGCGCAAGTCCACGTAGGACACGTCGCCGAACTTGCCGGAGTTGATGAACTCCTTGGCCGCCTTGTACTTGAGGCCGCTGCGGCGCTGCGAACCGATCTGCAGCACCGAACCCGGCGCGAAGCCGGCGCTGCGCTTCGCGTTCACCGCGTCGAGCAGCATGTTGGCGGAATACATGTCCTCCGCCAGCGGCTTTTCGCAATAGGCGTCGCGCCCGGCGTTGACGGCGTGGGCGGCGTGCTGGGCGTGCTGGAAGTCGGCCGTCGAGATGATCACGGCGTCCACGTCCTTCGCCTTTTCATACAACTCCACGTCGCTCGCGTACGTGGCGACGGCATGGCCGATCTTCTTCTCAATGCCCGGCTTCGCCTGCTCGAAGAGCCGCTTCTTCCAGAGGTCGGCCACGGCCACCAGGTCGAAGTTGAGATCCTTGGCGTGGTTCATGAAACTCGGCAGCAACGAACCGCGAAAACGGTCGGAGTAGCCCACACACGCCACGCGCACGGTTTCGTTCGCGCGGTAGTAGGCGCCCGCAACCTGTGCCGGCGCCTTCTGCGCCTTGAGAATGTTCGGCAGTGCCGCCACCGCCGCGCCCGCGACGCCCAGTTTCACAAAACTGCGCCGCCTCAATTCGCTGTCTTTCATCGATTGCCCCTTTCAGTTTTTACCGGTGAATGTCGTTTGACCGACGCCGCCGCCAAATTATTTTTTCGCGTCGTCGGCGTTCTTCTCGTTCCGCTTGGCGGGATCGACGTTCATCGCCTTGAGAATTTCGTCCGTCACGTCCAGTTTGGGACTCGCGAAGGCGAGCATCGTGGAATCGGCGATGATGTCGTACTTGTTGGCCTTGGCGAACGCATTGATCTTGGAACGGATGTCCTCCGTCTCAAGCTTCAGCAAGCGCGTTTCCAGATCCGTCAAGTCGCTGTTGAACCGCTGGGCCGCCATGCGGAAGTCCTGCTGCGCCTGCATCCCCTTCTTCTGCGCGTCGTCGAACTTCTTCTGCGCGTCGGCTTTCGCGGAGGCGGACAGCATCGGGTTCTGCATGTCCTCGTAGATCTTCTTCATGTCGGCCGAAATCTGCTTCAACTCGTCCTGGCGTTTCTGCAGCTTCTCCTTGTACTCCGCGTCCGTCGTCTTCACGAGCGTACGGTTGGCCTCGTGGTTGGGGTGCAGGCGCACCAGATCCACCATGTTCACCGTGGCGATTTTCAACTCCGCCGACGCGACCGTCGCCGCCGCCAGCGCCAAACACATCATGACTTTCTTCATTGCCGTTTCCTCTTTGAAGGTCTTAGAAATCATACCCGATCGAGAAGGAGAACACCTTCTCGTCTACGTCTTCGTCCGGATCGACGATCGGTGTCGCGAAATCGAGGCGGATGGGGAACTGTTCGAGGTCGAGCCGAACGCCCACGCCCACCGACCAGCAGAACCAGTCGTCGCTGAAGTCGAACTCGTCCTCGCCCACGCTGCCGAGATCGGAGAAGACCGCCAGACGCAACACCTTCACGACGGGCACGGAATACTCCATATTCATGCACCAGGACGTCTGCCCGCCCCACGGCACGTACTTGCCCTTCTTGTTCTCGTGGGCGTAGATGCGCGGCGCGATTTCGCGGAAGTCCACGCCGCGAATGGAACGCGACCCGCCAAGGAAGAGGCGGTCGTAGATCGGCAACTCGTCGTTGAACTCGTCGACCGTCTCGGCGCGGAGACCGATCTGGAACACGTGGCCGTACTTGCGCCACACGGTGAAGTACTGGCGGAAGTTGAAGCCCGCACGCCAGTACTCGTTGTCGCCGCCCACGATGTCGCCGTAGATGTTGACCTTGTGCCCCCGCGTCGGGAAGATGAACTTGTCCCGCGTGTCGTCCGCCCAGAACACGCGCAACGGAATTTCCCAGCGGTCGCCGTACTTGTCTTCCTCCTCCTTTAGGAGTTGGAAGCGATCTTGCCGGCGGTCGTCCCAGAAATAGCCGTGATCCACGTCGTCGAACTCAATGTACTCGGCGGACAACGTGGCGCCCAGCCGGCCACACGCTTCCCATGTGGGCCAGAACTTGACAGGGTAGGACAACGTGACGGACGCCCCGCTGCGGATGATGTCGTAGTCGTCGAACCACCGCTGGCGGCGATAGGCCTCCACCGTGAGTTCGAGCTGACGGTCGAGGAACCACGGCTCGGTGACGGACGCCTCGTACGTCTGGACGCGCGGGCCGGCTTGCACGGTGACGCGCCCCTTCTGCCCCGCGCCACGAAAACGCCACGGACTGAACAGATCGAAGTTGGCTTCGGACAGTTCAATCTGCCCGAAGACGGAACTCTCCGTGCCCGCGCCGATGCCGACCAGGAAGTTGCCCGTGTTCTTTTCGGCCAGTTCATAGACGAGATCGCGCTCCTCCGGACGGCCGTCACGCGCCTCGCCGCCCTCGACCGTTTCAAGGTAGTAGCGCACACGCTCGAAGTAGCGCAAGTTCTCCAGACGGCGCTTGGAACGCTCCGCCTTGTCCGCCAACATCGGATCGCCCGGCGACAACGCGATTTCACGGCGGATGACCTTGTCCTTCGTGTAGTCGTTGCCCCGAATGACGACGTTGCGGATGACGACGGGCACGCCCTCTTCGACGGCAAATTCAATGTCGAGCGTGTTGGTGTCGTCCCCGCGCGGAATCCGGCGCACCGTCACACGCGTATCGGTCAGCGCCTTCACGCCGGAACCGCAGTAGACTTCGATGTCGTGGGCGGCGGTATCGAGCGCCAGCTGCCCGGCGGGATCACCCGCCTTCAACTCCTTCACCGCGTTCAGAACGGACTCGGCGGGATACTGCTTCACCCCCGTGACGGTCATCGTGCCGACTTTGTACTGCGGCCCTTCCTTCACCTGGAAGACGCGATCCGTCCGCCCGTCAGGCCGCACCTCGGCCTCCGGCAACGACACTTCCACATCGAGATAGCCGTGGTTGCGGTAGAACTCCTCAACCTTGTCCCGCGCCTCCGCGAACGCAAGTTCCGTCGCCGGCACGTCCGAGAACCAGCCGAAGGGATTCCACCACGGATACTGGTTGAACGTCGCGCGCAGCTCCTTCCCCGAAAACGCCTCGTTCCCGTCGAACGCGAATTTGTGGATCTTGACGCGCGGCCCCTCGTCGATCACCATCGTCACCGTCACCGAACCGGGCGAACCGGGAATCGGCTCGACGACCGGCGTCACCGTGGCCTGCGAAAAGAACTTTTTATGGTACTCGTCGCGAATCTTCGCCGCCGCCGCCGCGAAGTCGGCCTCGCCGTAGGCGTAGCCGTCCCGCAGTTCGGACAACTTGGCGATCTTGTCTTCGCCCCAGTAGTCGCACCCCTTGACCACCATCGGCCCGACGAAACGGACTTTGCGGACGACGATGTAGACGACGTCGACCCCCTTCTCGCCCTGCGTGGCCCGGACGGAAATGTCCTCGAACTCGTTCGTGTCGCGCAACGCCTGGACGTCGCGCGCGCACTGGGCGACGTCATACTCGTCCCCCGCTTTCACCTGGCAACGCGCGATGACGTCACCGACCGTGTCCTCCGTCCCGTCCGCCAGCTTCACCGCGACGGACACGACCTTCGCCGCCGGAACCGCCATCGCCCCCACGAAGACAAGGGCTGTCGTCAAAAGAAGTCTCTTCATTGTGCGTCTTTCACTTTCAATCGTCGAACTTGACCGGCTGGACGTGCCAAATGTCACGCGCGTACTCCATCACGGCGCGGTCGGACGAGAACCGTCCCGAACGCGCGATGTTGACGAGCGACATGCGGCCCCACCGGGCGGGATCGCGGTACGTCGCGTCCACGCGATCCTGCGCGTCGCAGTAGCTGCGCAGATCGGCCAGCAGCATGTAGAAGTCGTTGTAGTCCAGCAACGAACGGATGATGGGATCGAACAGGCCGGGCGTCAGCAACGAGAACACGTTGCGGCGGATCATGTCGATCGCCTGGCGGATCTCCGGATCGCGGCGGTAGTAGTCCCGCGAATTGTAGACGGGCCGCAGCCGCGCCACGTCCTCCGTACGAAGGCCGAAGAGGAACATGTTGTCGTCCCCGACTTCCTGGTTGATCTCCACGTTCGCACCGTCGAACGTGCCAAGCGTCAACGCGCCGTTCATCATGAACTTCATGTTGCCCGTGCCCGACGCTTCCGTGCCGGCCAGCGAAATCTGTTCGCTCACCTCCGCCGCCGGAATGATCTTCTCCGCCAACGACACGCGGTAGTCCGGCAGGAACGCCACGGACAACTTGCCCCGCGTGCGCGGATTCGCGTTCACCACGCTCGCAATGCCGTGGATGAGGCGGATGATGAGTTTCGCCATGTGGTAGCCCGGTGCCGCTTTCGCCGCGAAAATGAACGCGCGCGGCACGGGGTCGTAGGACGGATCCGCCAGCAAGCGGTTGTAGAAGATGACGATGTAGAGGGCCAGCAGGAGCTGCCGCTTGTACTCGTGCAAACGCTTCACCTGCACGTCGAAGATGGCGTCGGGGTCGAGCGAGACGCCGAGGTTCGTGTGGACCCAGTTCGAGAGCAGACGCTTGTTCGACCGTTTGATTTTCTTCAGCGCGTTGAGGAAGTCGGAATTGTCGGCATAACGTTCGAGCTGCTTCAACTCGTCAAGCTGCGTGACCCACGTCGGGCCGATCTTGTCCGTAATCAACTGGGCCAACGGCGGATTCGCCTTCAACAGCCAGCGGCGCGGCGTAATGCCGTTCGTCACGTTGTGGAAGTGGTCGGGCATCAGATCGTAGAAATCCTTGAAGAGCGAATGCTTGAGGATTTCCGAATGGAGCTGCGCCACGCCGTTGACGCTCGACGAGCCGACGATGGCGAGGTTGGCCATGCGCACGTAGCGCTCGCCATGCTCGTCGATGAGGGACATCCGTGCCAACCGGTCCTGATCGCCGGGGTACATCGCGGAAATCCGCCGCAGGAAACGGCCGTTGATTTCGTAGATGATCTGCAGATGGCGCGGCAGCAGCCGCTGCATCATCGGCAACGACCAGCGCTCCAGCGCCTCGGGCAGGATCGTGTGGTTCGTGTAGCCCGTCGCGCGCGTCGTGATATCCCACGCCGTGTCCCAGTCCAGCCCCTCCTGATCCATCAGGACACGCATCAACTCGGGAATCACGAGCGCGGGATGCGTTTCGTTCAAGTGGATGAACGCCTTGTCGGGCAGGAGACGCCAGTCGTCGTTGTCCTCGCGGAAACGGCGCAGGATGTCCGCCAGCGAACAGCAGACGAAGAAGTACTGCTGACGAAGACGCAACTCCTTGCCGGCCATCGTGTTGTCGTTCGGATAGAGCACCTTCGTGAGGTTTTCGGCCAGCACTTTCGTCTCGACCGCCTCCACGTAGGACCCCTTGTTGAAGTCGTCCAGATCGAACTCGTCCGTCGCCTTCGCGCTCCACAGGCGCAACGTGTTCACGGCATGGGTGTAGCCGACGACCGGCAGATCGTAGGGGATACCCTGAACCGTCTCCGCACCCACCCAGCGCCACGTCGTGCGGCCGTGCTCGACGATGCAGTCCACATGTCCGCCAAACTGAACGAGCTGCGCGTATTCAGGCCGCGCGATTTCCCACGGGTAGCCGTTCTTGAGCCAGTGGTCCGGCTCCTCCACCTGCTGACCGTCCACGATGCGCTGGCGGAAAATGCCGTAGTCGTAACGCAGACCGTAGCCCGTGCCCGCGAGGTCGAGCGTGGACATCGAATCGAGGAAGCACGCGGCCAAACGTCCCAGCCCGCCGTTGCCCAATCCCGCGTCCGCCTCGAAGTCGCGCAGGGAATTCCAGTCGATGCCGTACTCCTCCAACGCGCGGGCGCTTTCGTTTTCAAGCTTGAGATTGATGACGTTGTTGCCCAGCAGACGCCCCATCAGAAATTCAAGGGAGAGGTAGTAGACGCGGCGTTCGTTCTGGCGATGGTAGCGGGACTGCGTTTCCATCCAGCGATCGACAATGCGGTCGCGAATGGCGTACGCAAAGGAAGTGTATTGGTCGCGCGGTGTGGCTTGACCGTCGTATTTCGCCAACGTGTACCGCAGGTGCCAGGCAAAGTCGTCCGAAAGGCCCTGCACCGTATTCGCAACCCTGCGATCCCGGGGTTTCTTGTTCATGTGTTTGTATCTTTCATGTTGCAATGAAAACGAAGGAACATTTTACCAAAAAAATGCCCCTTCGTCTTCTCCACATCTACGTCCGTCTTCACGCAGACGGCATCACGGTTTCACTCCTGCCACTTCGTGTCCAGCATGATCCGCACGAAATTGCTGACGTTCGTCATGTCAAGCGTCACGTAGGCCTTGCCACCGGC
>CAYZYQ010000036.1:0-25276 GCA_964482645.1 uncultured Lentisphaeraceae bacterium
GCCGTTTGAGGCGCGGAAGGCGGATAGAAACGGCCAGGGCGAAGTGACGATTCGTGATTTGATTCGATCTGCCTTGCGTTTGCGCCCCGATCGGATTGTCATTGGCGAAATTCGCGGCGGCGAAGCGCTCGACCTTCTCCAAGCGCTCAACACTGGCCATGCAGGATCGATGAGCACCATCCACGCGAATACGCCACGGGACTGTTTGCATCGATTGGAAACGTGTGCGCTGTTGAACGGATTCGACATTCCGCTCGTGGCACTTCGGGCACAGGTGGTCAGCGCCATTAATGCCGTCGTCCAGACGGCCCGTTTGTCCGATGGTTCGCGAAAGATCGTCTCCATTTCGGAGGTTTTGCCGCTCGTGGATGGCGAGTATCATGTCCGCGAACTCGTGGGGTGGCGGATGGATGCCGTTGATCCGCAGGGGAAAATCCAAGGGCATTTTGAATCCTTCGCCCCGGCATCATTCGCTGACGCGGCGCGTCTGCTCGGGCTTGACCTCTAAAATCAAATGAAGCCAAACCGCTTGCTCTTCCTCCTTGATTCTTGTATAGCGATGTGATACACTACTGACGTTCGGGGAAAAATTGGGTCGAACGCAAGAAGAAGGAAGGAACGCATGAAAAAAGGGCTGATGGCCATTGGCGCACTGTTGTTGGGGACGTGTATGCCCCATCTTCTGAATGCCGCCGTGGCGGTGCGGACGTATCAATGGCAGAATGTCCGAGAGGCGACTCCTGCCAGCGAGCAGAGCCGAGCGGCTGAAGGGGCTGTTCCAGTCGAAGTCGCGCTCGTTCCGGCATTCGAGTATCCGTCCGACACGCAGGTGATGCTGTGCGGGCTGACGTTCGGCGTACCCGGTTCGGGTACGCGCCGTGCAATCGACAAGGCACTCGCACAGGCGCTGGGTGCGGACGCGCTTGTGCGGACGACTTTCTGTTCGTCTATCCAGTAGAGGTTTTTCTGACAGCGTATGACAACTAGGGAGAAACGTAAAATGAAACTCATGAAAAAGACGATGGCCGTTGTTGCGGCTCTTGTACTCGGCGGTCTCTGCTGGTGGGGCGTGTCGTCCTCGTCGGCGAAAACGGAACAGAAGGCATCCGCGCTCGTTCAGGCGGAGACCGTCGCCGCGAAGGACAAGACTACGCCGAAATCCACTGTGCAGAAGTTGAAGATCTCGCGGGCGGAACTGCTCAAGAAACTGAAAGAGAAAAAGGCCGTCCATTCATTGTCGAATGCGTCTGAAAAGACGATTTTCGACGGCAAGACCCGGCAGGAGCAGAAACCGTTGCCAGCGTCGGGGAAGGACGCTACCGATGTCACGGATGCCCCGCGCTGTTCACGCTATCCCAACGCGCCCGTCCTCGCCTACCGCACAAGCGTTCTGCCGCCCAAGACGAAAGGCGGTTCGAATGGTGAACTGCGCGAATGGCTTTTGAAGTTGTCGCGTCGGAAATGGAATCTGCACGTGGATGAAGAATGGTTTCCGAACGAAGCGGGCGAGATGGTTTGTACGGGAGGAGAGGAGTATGTTGCCAACAGAGTCATGGTTACGGTTTCGGCGGACTGTTCTGATTCTGAGTTTGCAAAACTGATCGAACCGTTCGGGGCGCGAATGAGTGTCTTGTCGAAAGCGACGCATGGGCGGCGCTTCATGACCGTGATGGCGACGGAGTCAACGTTGGATACCGTTTCGGAGTTGACCGACACATTGAATAGCATTCCATATGCCTCTGATGTCGGCAAAGACTGCATCCTTTCGTGCAACAAAATTCCCAATGACACGAAATGGTCAGGTCTGTGGGGCATGATGCGCATCAAGGCACGTGAAGCATGGGATGTTCGGACAGATGCATCGTCCGTGCTCGTCGGAGTTATAGATTCGGGGATTAACTACAACCACGAGGATTTGGCCGCGAACATGTGGCGGAATCCAGACAAAGGAGGGTTGGCGGATTACCCAAATGACCACGAATATGGTGCGTGTTGTACTGAGCTTGATGAAAACAACAATGGCATTGTCATGGGCGATCCCATGGACGAGGGAAGTTTTCACGGTTCCCATGTGGCAGGAACTATCGGCGGAGTCGGCAATAATGGAAAGGGCGTTGCTGGCGTTGCGTGGAAAGTGAAATTGATGGCGTTGAAGTTTCTTCAGAAGGGCGAGGACTACGAGAAGACGGGGTATATGACGGGCGCCACGTCGTGCGTAGTTCCGCTTTTGGACTATGCTCTTCAAAGGGGATGCCACATTGTCAATGGTTCGTTTGGACCATCCCTTAGATACGCTACGGGTTACAATGCGCAGGTGAGAGACAAGGTAGAAGAACTGCGCAATGCAGGAATTATTTTTGTGTGTGCGGCGGGAAATGATTGCAACAATAATGATTCGTTGTCGAAATATCCTGCATCGTACGCATATGACAATATTGTTTCGGTAGCGGCGTCGGACGTCTCTAATTCAGATGGATTGTGTACTGACTTCAGCAACTATGGCGCAACATCGGTGGATTTGGCGGCTCCAGGAAGGGAGATACGGTCATGCTATGGGGATGGCTATGGATCATATCAAGGTACATCACAGGCCGCGCCGCATGTCACGGGTGCATTGGCACTACTCAAAGCACACTATCCGAACGAGGGTTACCAGTCGCTGATTCAGCGGCTTTATTCGGGCGTGGACAAGGTTGCCGCATTGAACGGAAAGGTCAAGACGGGCGGACGGCTGAACGTCCTTAAGGCACTGAACGGTTCGTCGCTGCCTAAACCAGTGGTGGCTTCAATCAGCAAGGGAACATATAGTGGTGAAGTTAGAATCAAATTTCAGTTGCCATTTACCTCTACGCCTTATTCGAGAGTTTTAAGGTCGCGTAGTGAGAATGGCGAGATGACGCCATTATGTTCTTGGCTTAAAGGAGAGAGAGGGGGATTTGAGAATAATTATTTCTGCGATCCCAATGTAGACCCAGGTACTATCTACTATTATCGTGTTCAGTTTGCAACGTCTGCTGCGGGGGCGAATGCGTCGCCATATAGCGATGTAGTGTCGGGATGGGCTTCAAGCACGGCGAAATATCCCGATCAAAGGGATCCGCAGGACAATTCGTACGGCAGTATTGTCACTGCATACGACACCTGGGAGCCGACATATACATGGAATCTGCCTGCAGGGAAACAAGGGCTTAATTCGGAAACCGACTCGTGCGATTGGCACGCGTTTTCTTTGACATCTGGGCGTAGGTATGTTTTTGAAACCGTTCGAGCTCCCGACCATGCGACGGATACCTATGGCGAACTGTACGAGGGGTCTACAAATTATCTGGGGGCGCTTGTAAGCAATACCCCTGTTGCAACGGACGATAACGGCGGAACTAACAACAATTTTAGGATTGTTTACACAGCCAAGAGAGATGGTCTGCATGGATTGAAAATCACGCTCGCGGGAGAGTCTGCTAAATCCGGTACGCACTACTATTTCCTTCGTCACAAGCGATTGGCAATAGACGAATGGGATTCCACGGACGATACACCTGCTGGTGCGACGGAACTGACTCCGACGACGACAGTACAGACGCATGGGCAGCACAGCCTTGACGCCTGCGACCCATATGATTTCTTCAAGGTCAAGATGACGGCGGGGAGGACCTATATCTTCGAGACGACTGGCAGCGGCGACACCTACGGCGAAATATTCGATTCGACATTGACGAACAATGCGCATTGCGTCGCCTTTGACGATGACGGTGGTACGAATAGTAACTTCAAAATCATCTTTACGCCCAAAGTGTCTCAGACGTACTATCTACGTATTCGCCCACGTACCGAGATTCCGATAACGGGTAAGTACTTCAATTACTCGCTGAAATACAACATGGCCGACACGTCGGCGTCGGCTGCGCACGACCTTGAGTATCTGAAGCCGAAGACATGGAGTAATCCGGTTGTACTCACGCGTGTGGAAGACGACTTCTCATGCCAGTACTCGTTTACGCCGAATGACCGCATCTATCTTCGCTATGCCTACCATGATGCAGAGGGAAACAGTATTGGAAGACATACGAACATGTATATGGCACTTCGTCGAACGGGAGGAACGTCGGAATCCTTCGACCTCGACGACTATGAATACGTGGAAGATCTTGAGGAAGAATGCGATGCATTGTCGGCGGGATATTTCCGTGAGGTTCTAGGATTGAGCATGAACCCTGGCATCTTGAGCCGAGGCGAATACGCCGTCATTCTTTGGTTGGACTATGGAGAGCAAATCTCCGAAACCGATGAAGAGGACAATGTCTGGCTTGTGACTTTCAACATGGTGGATGACACGGATAAGAAACTAACAGGGCTTGAAATCCGCGGTCCCGACAGCTTGTCCTCCGGCGCTTCTGGGAAGTATGCCGCATACGCCAAGTACGACGATGGAAGTTTGGCTTCGGTCGAGGCAACATGGAGTTCTACGTCGGATTATGCGACAATGGACGGCGATGGAACGCTTCGCGTCCGCGACTTGACGGCGGACGTAAAGGCCACGTTGTCCGCGAGATATACGGAAGACGCGGTGACGAAGACGGCGACAAAGGACGTCACGCTCTACGCGCCACGTGACGTGGGTGCGGATCCGTTTGGAGACATCGACACTCGCCCGGAACATGATATGAGCGTCTATGCCGAGGTGACGATCGACGGAGAACCGGCACAGGCGAACGATGTTCTAGCCGCCTATGTTGGCGATGAGCTTCGTGGGCGGAAGGAGTTGAATGCGAACGGCCGATGCGGGATTCTCATTTATGCCGACGACGGTGAACAGGTCGAGTTCCGCGTCTGGTCGCGTCAGAACGGCGAAACGTACACGGCCGTCAGGACATTGATTGGCGTAGATGGCGGAGACCTGGGTGATCCCAACAATCCATATCGGGTTGAGTGTGCCTCGACCAATCCGTTTGGCGTACCCGTCGTAAATGGTACTGCACAGATGTCGATTCAGGCTTCCGTCGCCATCAAGGGTGAACCTGCCGAATCGGGTGACGTAGTGGGCGTCTTCTGCGGCGATGAACTGCGCGATGTCGGCGTTGTGTGTATGGATGGCGAAATTGCCGTAGTCAAACTATCTCCGTATGTGAACGCGGGCGAGACGTTGACATTCATGGTTTGGGATGCGAGCGCGGAGGACCTTTTCAACGCAAAGGGGAACGTGTCCGCCGTGGCCGGAGGCAGTCTTGGAACGAAGACGAATCCACATCTCATCGAGGTGTCGGACGAGGCAACACTGTCCTTGACGCTCGACGGCTCTGCGACATGGCAGTTCGTGTCCGTGAACGTCGTGCCGGAGGACAATTCACCGCGTTCGATTTTTGGCTCTGTTTTGGACGACATTACGCGCGTTACGTGCGATGGCAAGTTGTTCAATCCGTCGTGGGGAGATTCTGAATGCGATTTGACCGCGATCGAGCCGGGTAAGGGCTACTGGGTGAAGCGGAAGACGAGCGGCCGCGTCACGCAGTCGATTACGGGAATGCCGGCGGATGTGTCGGCGACGAAGATTGGGTTGAAGTCGGGCTGGAATGCCGTCGGCTACGTGCCGCAGCAGGAGGGGAACATCAAGACGGTTTTTGCAAATGCCCTGTCACAGGGAATCGTGGCGCGGATTTCAGATGGAAACGGAAACCTCTTCTTCCCGTCTTTGGGCGATGAAGAGAACTCACTCACCGTGATGCGTCCGGGCAACGCCTACTGGGTCAAGGTCAGCGGCGCGGGCGAATTCACATTCGTCGAGCCGTCGGGGAGTTCTGCGGCCTCAGCGTTGGCGGCCTTGTCCGCGAGTTCTGTGGACTCGGATGAAGAGCATCCGTTTGGAAGCAAGCGAGATGTGGATGGTGTTGCGGGAGGAATCTATCTGCGGGCCAAGCTGGACTTCTTCGGCACGATGGCGTCCTATGGCGAGGCGTGGGTCGCTGCCTATGTGGAGGGTTCTGACATCCCATGCGACGTCAAGAGCGTCAACATGGCCGGCACGGTGGTGATGGGCATTTCCAAGTCCACGGAAAAAGCCCCGCTTACATTGACGTTCAAGGTCTATGACGTGAACTCTGGTAGAACATACACTGCGGCGAACACGATCACATATGCGATTGGCGAGGATGGAAAGGAATGGGATCGTGACGGCGCGATCATCAAGGTGAGCGGCACATTGCCCACCTATCAGGTTGTCTTCGATTTGAACGGCGAGCCGAATGGTTCGGGTGTGCGGACAGGTGGTGGCGTGTTGACGCAGGCCGTCAGTCGTCTTAGTGCCGCCATTGCGCCGACGGTGAAGGGCAATCCCGGCTTCGAGTTCCAGACATGGGATGCGGACTTCTCGTCCGTCAAGGGTGACATGACAATCCATGCCGTCTACCAGTTGGTTGAAATCGAATACGCAACCGTGAAATTCAACGCGAACGGCGGAACGCTGGCTTCCAACGCCACGAACCGGACCATCGTCGTCGGCTCGAAACTTGGAACACTGCCGTCCAATCCGTCGCGCAGCGGCTACACGTTCGCGGGCTGGTACACGTCCGCGTCCGGCGGCACGTCGGTGACGGCGAACACGATTGTGTCTGCGCGCGTGACGTATTACGCGCACTGGACGCAGAACGTACAGTACGCGACGGTGACGTTCAACGCGAACGGCGGAACGCTGGCTTCCAACGCCACGAACCGGACCATCGTCGTCGGCTCGAAACTTGGAACACTGCCGTCCAATCCGTCGCGCAGCGGCTACACGTTCGCGGGCTGGTACACGTCCGCGTCCGGCGGCACGTCGGTGACGGCGAACACGATTGTGTCTGCGCGCGTGACGTATTACGCGCACTGGACGCAGAACGTACAGTACGCGACGGTGACGTTCGATGCGAATGGTGGACGGGTTTCGCCGTCCGTGATTACCCAGGCCGTGAATTCGGTTGTCACGAATTTCCCGACTCCAAGATACAGCGCCCATGCGTTCAAGGGATGGTACACGGCGGTTGACGGTGGCACGGCGGTGACGGGCAACACAGTCGTTAGGTCGAATGTCACATGGTATGCTCACTGGAGCGCCGATTTCAGCAATGTGACTAAGACGCAGCTTGTTTTTACGGCTCAGTCCAAGTGGGGGGAAGCGTTGGTTCTTTCAGGACGGACAGACGGCAGTGATCCTGCGACACAGTTTGTTATTGGAAAGTACTATTATCCTTGCAATGTTTGCTACAGTTACAAGGAAGCGAATTCGTGCGCATACAGTGGGGTGACGAACGCCGTGGTCTGGTTGAAGCGATATCAGTGGACTTCGGAGGAGTTCAACTTTGACGACTTTGAAGTCATTAGCGCGGATTATGTAACTACGAGCGGAAACGCAAATGAAATATCGTCAAAGATATATTCCTCTCGGAGATTTGAGCAACGGGGCGAATATGCGGTTTGGGTCTTTTTAGGTGCCACGCGAAAATTCTTCTCAATCTCCGACATCACGGAACAGATGTTTGAGCATGTCCGCTATTACGGAGCGTCTGCGGCATCCTCGGTAGAATGGAGAACATTCACGGTTGTAGATCCAACGGACTCCAAGTTCGATGCCGCCGATCCAAAAGACGACACGGCGAAGGGCGCGGTGAACTGGGTGTTGAAGGACAAGCGGACATCGTTTGATCGCACACTGGGCAAGAAGGATCTGGAGGACAACTTCAAGATCACGGGCAAGGACGGGTTGCTCTACGACTTCGCCATCGAGAATGCCGACTGGAACGTCGTCTTCTCCATCACGAATACGAACGGCAAGGCCGTCGTGGATGTGAGTGGTAATACGATTACGAACGTGTGGTCGGCACGTCGTGTCCTCTTGCCGAAGACGGCGAAACCTTACTATCTCACGGTGAAGCACGGCGGCGAGGAAAAGCGAGACGGCTTTTATACGATTGCCGGACAGTACGCCGACGTCGGGTCGATCAAGTTCGCGAAGACCGCCGTGTCCGTGAAGGAGAGCGCGGCGTACGTTGAACTGACCGTCAACCGTACGGGCAAGAACGGCCGCGTTCGCGTGAAATACGCCACCGCTGCGAACACGGCGAAGCCGGGCGAGGACTACGTCCCGCAGTCGGGAGTCATTGAATGGGCGAATGGCGACAAGAAAGCGAAGAAGATTCGTGTCACGCTCATCCCCGATCTTGTGGCGATTTATGACGGTGAGAAGAGCAAGAACTTCTCCGTCAAGTTGACGCCGTTCTCGGAAGCCGAACAAGAGGCGGACGAATACCCCGCCGTCATCGCGGGCAGCGACACGTGCGTCGTCACGATCAACGAGACGTCCAAGCCTGGTACGACCGTCGAATCCGTTTACGCCAAACAGGCCGCCAAGCGTGCCACGGTCAAGACCGAGGTTGCCCCGCTTGAAAGCGGCACATTCTACGGACTGCTTGTGTCGACGAATACGGTGAACGAGCAGAGCGAAATCGGATCGTTGACCTTCACGGCCTCGTCCGCCGCTGTGCCGACCCTCTCAGCCAAGGCGACCATCGCCGGTAAGACCTACTCGTTCAAGGGCAAGGGATGGGCTAAAGTTCGCGAAGAACTGTCTACTCTGTTTGCTGGCATCCGTTTGCAGACGCTTGAGAACGTTATGAAAATTGGACGGACGACCTGTACGAACACACTGACTGTGGTTGTCGCCGAGGGTAATGCGTTCACGCAGGACGACTGGCACAAGACGTCGAGTACGTTCGCCGCGTTGGATTTGAACGTGATGGACGAGTATGGCGACATCAAGGTTGTTGAATACTACAGCCAGGACTTCTATCGCAACAACGCGAAGATTCAGTCCTACCTCGACGCCGCGCAGAAGTTCGCGGGTTACTACACGGTCTCCCTTCAGCCCTGTGGCTGTGTGGGTAACGGCTACCTGACGTTGACGATCGACAACAAGGGCAATGCGAAGGTCGCGGGTATGCTGCCCGACGGTGTGACGAAGCCCTCCGTCTCGGTCAAGTCTTGTGGCATTGTTCCAGATTCGGCATCCGCCAACGGCTACGCGATGTACGTTCCCGTCTTCATGGGCAAGGCGACGTTCTGCTTTGGCGGTACGCTTCGTCTCATTGCCGTACGAGACGAGAACGCGCTCAACGGCACAGGCATGAAGATTGTCTTAGATGAGACATGGAAACGGTCGGCGTTCAGCAACGCCGAGTTGATTTGGAACAGTACGGCGGACTCACTTGGCTACTGTGATGGCGATGCGGACGGTGTTGGGTTCACCGAACGCCTCACCCCTTGCGGTGGGTGGTACGACAAGGTTGTCAACCTTCAGGCCTACTACCTCAATTACGCCATGTCGATTGAGACGGAGGATGTCGGGAACTTCCCCACACAAGACCTGCCGGACGGCTACGACTTCGTGACGGCAGTCGATCCGCGCGGATTCGCGCTCGCATTCGAGAACGACAAGATTGTCCACGACAAGAAGAAGATTGTGAAGACGAACAGACTCACGGACTTCGACCTCAGCGTAAACCCCTGCAATGTCTCCGTGAAGTTCACCCGCGCCACGGGTCTCGTTACGGGGGGCTGCTCGGTCTGGAGCGAGAACAGAGACGGTTCGAAGCAAAAGGAGATTACAGGTTTCAAAGCCTACGGCGTCTTCCTCCTCAACCGTATGGACGATTCGACTCTGGACGACGGCATCCTCGCGCCCGGCTTCATCACGAAGAAGTACAAGATTACGGGCTATGATGATTGGACGGGGCGCAAGACTACGTATAGCTGGTCGTTCTCCGCGCCGTTCAACATTCGCGGCGAATGGATCGACTGGGACTGGAGCGAGTGATGATGTCCCCATTCTTTTTCAGCCTTTCTTCTTGCCAATGCGTAGAGCAATGTTATACAATATCCGCAACTGACTTTCACGCCCAAAAAAGTAAGGGATGTACATGAGAATCTGTTCGTTTGCGAAAATGATGGGGCCGCATCTGCTGGCGGCCACGACGGCGCTTGCCGGGACGTCTGCGTTTGCCGAGGAAGCCCTCGCGCCCATGGCGGGCACGGGCGGCGTGTTACGTGATGCCGAACGTCGCGTGCTGGGTGATCGCCCCACGAAGGATGCGAAACCGATTGCTGCCGTCGCGCCCGAACAAAAGACCGATCCCCGTCTCAAGGACGCGGCGGACAAAAAGTTGGGGCCGATTTCCAATGTCCAGATTCTCGGTTCGTCTGCGTTTGCAGAGGAACACCGCATTGCCGACCGTCTGCAAGCCGAACTCTCGGGCGAAGACGCCCAGACGGTGGGCGACGTGGCGCAGGCGATTGCGAAAATCCGGTCGGAGATGATGACGGAGGGCTACTATCTGTTCCGCATCACAATGGCACGTGAAAACGCCTACGATGCCGCCACGCAGACGTTGACCGTCCTCGTCGACCAAGGTAGTTTTGGAAAGCTAAATGTGTCATTCGAAGGACAGGCGGACGGCACATGGTTCACGGCACAGCAGATTCGCCGCCGTTTCCGCGACATCGAAGAGGGGGCGCCATTCGACTACACGCATCTGCGCACCGCGCTTTTCGATGCCAATTCGCATCCGGATTTGACGATCGACACGGACATCGACGTACGCAAGCCCATCGAGGGCGAAGGGCGCGAACGCCGCATTGCCCGGTATGCGGACATGAATCTCGATGTCCATGAATCGTTTCCGCTCCACATGGTCTGGGAAGTCAACAACTACGGCATGGAGGAAATCGAGGAGTGGCAGACCTCGCTGACGGCGCAGTATCTGAACTTGACGAAGCACGACGACGTGCTGACGATTTCGCCCGGCATGAGTTTCGGTGCGGAGATGTTCACGCTCGCGGGTTCCTACATGTTGCCGCATACGTGGGGATTGGGCGGCAATACGACCCTCTACGGCGGTTACTCGGATCTCGATGTGGACAACATCTACTCGCAACTGGATCTCGAAGGCATCGGCTGGTTCGTCGGCCTCCAGCACTCTGAATACTTGTATGACACGGAACGCCACCAACTCGCCGTTTCGGCCGGTCTCATGTGGCGCTACATCGAAGATCAGTACACGGTTTCCCACTACAAACTGAACAAGCGCGGTGTTTCGATTCTTCCGGCATCCCTTGCTCTCAGTTACACGGGCAAGAAACCGGACGCGCTGGGCGGCCGCAACTTTGCCACGCTTCAAGGCGTGTTCAACATCCTGAGCGCGGGCGACGAGGTGGACGAACTGTGGACGGATTCGGACGAGAACTATTGGATTCTTCGTTGGCAGTTGGCACGTCTCCAGCCCCTCTTCGGTTGGTACGATCCGACGACGGAGAAGGATCTTCACCAGTGGATGCTCTTCTTGAAACTGGAAGGCCAGTATTCGTCCGACACGCTCATCCCCGTTGAAAAACTCGCCCTCGGCGGCTATAACTGTCTGCGTGGCTACCATGCGCGTGGCTATCTCGGTGACTATGGCATCTACGGCACGGTCGAAGTGCGTACGCCGATTCTCGTCGATGCTTTCGCCGCCTGTTTCGGTGACCGCACGGATCGTACGCCGATCGACCGAATTCAGTTCCTCGGATTCTGGGACTACGGCTATGTGGCCTACAACGATTTGCCGTCCGGCTTCGACGATGACGAGTTTCTGACGTCCTTCGGCGTGGGGGCGCGTTTGGCTGTGACGAAGTACAGTCAGTTGCGCTGTGATGTGGCGTTCCCTGTGGCCGACGGCAACAATCCCGACGACGACGATTGCGAAATGTATCTCGGCGTTCAGTTCCAGTTTTAAGAGGAGAGGTTTCAGACATGAACAAGGGTATTTTCGGACTTCAGGTTTTTCGTCGTCGTAAACCCGCCTGCAGGGCGGTCGCGGCCGTTTCGGCGTTTTCGTCGCTCGTCACCGCTTCCTTGCCGGTATTTGCCGGTACACAGGTTCTTGCACCGGGTGCGGACGGCGCTGGCGGCGCGGAGTATACGGCCATCAAGGGGGCGACTTGGAGTGGGAACGGTCTCGACTACGGAAAGTTCACGTCGACCGGTAAGGGCGGTCTGATCGACTGGTCGAAACTGAACATCGGTTCGGGGCAGACGCTTGAGTTTGATGGGGCGCGGTTCTACAACGTCGTGAACGGTGGCGGTGCATCCGAAATCGCGGGCGTTCTGAAAGCGAACGGGGCGTTGTGGATTTTCAACCCCGCCGGCGTTTCGTTCATGAACGGGGCACAGGTCAGCGTGGCCGGGACGTTGGGCGTCGCGGCCGCGAACCTGTCGGAGGAAAGCCGTACGGCGATTGAAAACGCAATCGATACGGATGGTCTCATGCCGACGACGCTGAAGACGGATGCGCTGGGCGGAAACGTCACGGTCAAAGGCGGAACGTTCAAAGGCGCGGGCGTCGCGTTTCTGGGGCGCAAGGTGGCGGTCGACGCCGGTGATTTTTCTGCCGTCGGCGATCTGTCGCTTGCGGCGGCGGGCGGAAAGGTGACAATCGATGAAGTCGAGGGCGGTAAGATTACCGTCGCCCTCGATGATTTCGTCGACGATGTTTCGGGCATCGGCATTGATTTGGGCGCGGACGATGGCTCGGGCGAAATCAAGTTAGGCGGCGGCGTTCTGGACGAGGAAGGCACGTTGGCGGATGGCAATTTGACGGCGACGACGGAGGGAGGGCTTCATGTCAACGTCGACGTTAAAACGGAAAAGGGCGAAATTCGTCTAGCGACTGTGGCATCGGACGTTCCTGTTGCCGGCGGGGTCGTTGTCGGCCATAAAAAGATGTCGGTTGCGTCTGGCAAGCTGCTTCAGGGCAAGTCGGTGAGTGCGACGGCGGCGGGCCGGATTTCGGCCGACGGGTCGATTGCCGCCACGGACGGAGACGTCACGTTGGCGGCTGCCGAGGGCATCGACATTGCGAACGTCACGGGACAGAACATTGTATTGAAGGGAACGGCGGACAATGCCACCATCAATGTCGTGAACGCATCGGGTGGAAACGTCACGTTGGCGTCGACGGCGGAGAACGTGATGGCGACGGTGAAGGGAATGATTGTCGCGACTGACACGGTGAAGGTGTCGGACGTTGAGGCCGTTACGGATACGGAGGGCGCTTCGATCACGGCCAAGAACCTTGAACTGTCCGGCGTGGGCGAAGTGTCGTTGGACAATGGCACGGTGTCGGCGGAGAAAATGTCGGGTACTGTGACCGGCAACGCCAATTTGAAACTCGGCGCGAATCTCGACGTCGGTGATTTGACGGTCGGCGACACCTTGACCGTTACGCCGTCCGCCTCGGAGAAGGTCACGGCCACGGGCGAGATTTCCGCCAAGGCGATTGTCGCTGACTTGACGCAAGACAGCGGAAAAGTGACGGTGTCGGACACGCTTACGGGCAATGTCGTGCAGAACGGCGGCGAACTGTCCGCGAACACGGTTGCCGGCGATGTCACGCAGAACGGCGCGGACGCCACGATGGAGGCGGCGAAGATCGACGGCACGGTCGAGCAGTCGGCGGGCGAGATCAAGACGGGCGAGGTGACCGGTACGGTTGACCAGTCCGGCGGAACGCTTACGGCGAAGGATGCGAACCTCACCATCGGCGGTAAGTTGACGCAGACGAAAACGAAGGGCGACGCCGAGGTTTCGGCTTCGAGGACGGATGGTACGCTGACCCTCAATGGAGGCGCGTCCGTGGATGGAACACTCAAGGCCAACACGATCACGGCATCTGATGGGACGAAAATAGAAGTGTCCGAAAACGGTAAGCTGGATGCCAGCGCTGTCAACGCGGACACCGAGACGTCGGGCACCCTCATGATCGACGAGTACTCCGGCAACCTCGTCCAAAAGAAGGGCACAATCACCACGACGAAGGTGACAGGTTCTGTCACGCAGTCCGGCGGTACGTTGAAATCGGATTCCAGTCTCACAATCGGTGCCGACTTGAAGCAGACGGAGACGGACGGCCAGGCTACTGTCTCTGCGAAGGACGACCTTACGATAGGTGGCAAGGCTGAAATTGCGGGCACAGTCACAGCCGGCGGTACGATAGATGTCAAGGGCACTGATGGTCTCACGCAGACCGCAGGCGAGGTGACAACCACGACCATCAAGGCCACGACCGTGACGCAGGATGCCGGCACGATGACGGCGGAAACGGTCAAGGCGACCGACGGCGTGAAGCAGACCACGGCGAACGCTGTGATGACGGCTGACAAGGTCGACGGTTCTCTGACGCAGACTGCCGGAACGCTGACGACGAAGGAAGTGACGGACGCGGCGGAAGTGTCCGGCACGGTGAACGGCAAGGGCGGCCTGACATTCGGCTCGACCCTGACGCAGAACGGTGGCACGGTGACGGCGAACGGCGCGATGACGGTCGGGGGCAAACTGACGCAGACGGTCGGCACGGTCGACGCCACGGGGAACACGCTGACGCTCAAGGACGGCGCGGACGTGTCGGGCACGGTCACGGCCGGTACGGTCGATGCCACGGGCAAGACGGTGAAGATGTCCGTCGGGGCGGACGTGGACGTCACGGGCGAACTCAAGTCGAGTACGCTCGACGTCGACGGCGGCTCGGTCGACGCGAAGACGGTCGTGGCCGAGGTCGTCCAGGATGAGGGTACGGTGACGGTGGCGGAGACCGTCATGGGCGATGTCACGCAGAACGGCGGCGAACTGTCCGCGAACATGGTTGTCGGCGATGTTACGCAGAACGGCACAGATGCCACGATGGAAGCGACGAAGGTCGATGGCGCTTTGGCCCAAACGGCGGGAACGCTGGCGGTGAACGAGGTGACGGGCGCGGCGGAAGTGTCCGGCACAGTGAACGGCAAGGGCGGCTTGACGTTCGGCTCGACCCTGACGCAGAACGGTGGCACGGTGACGGCGAACGGCGCAATGACGGTCGAGGGCAAGCTGACGCAGGACGGCGGTACGATCAACGCGGTCAGCCTCGATTTGAACGCGGCGTCCGGCGAGAACACGGTCGCGGGCACGGTCGACGTTGCGGGCGCGATGACGGTCAAGGCCGATTTGAAGCAGACGGACGGCACGGTCGAGGCGGGTTCGCTGACGGCGAAGGCCGACGCGGAGACCTCCGGCACGGTCGAGGTCGCGGGCGACGTGTCCGTGACGGGGGACCTGACGCAGAACAAGGGCCAGATTACGGCCAAGAACGTGACGGCGGCGAACGTCACGCAGAAGGACGGCACGATGACCGTGGATGCCACGGTCGAGGCGACGGGGGGCGACGTCGTGCAGGAGAAGGGTTCGATGTCGGCGGCGACGGTCAAGGCCTCGGCGGACGTTGAACAGACCGGCGGCGAGATGACGGCGAAAACGGTCAAGGCCACGACCGTGACGCAGGACGGCGCGGACGCGAAGATCCTCGCGAAGGACGGCTCGCTCACGGTGGACGGCGACCTCGTGCAGAAGAACGGCACGGTCGCCACGAAGGCCGACGCGGTGGCGGTGACGGGGACGCTGACGCAGAACGGCGGCACGATCAACGCGGACAGTCTCGATCTGAACGCGGCGTCCGGCGAGAACACGGTCGCGGGCACGGTCGACGTTGCGGGCGCGATGGCGGTCAAGGCCGACCTGAAGCAGACCGGCGGCACGGTGACGGTCGGCGACACGCTGAAGGTCGACGGCGCGTTGACGCAGGAGAAGGGGAAGGTCGACGTCGACAAGGCGCTCGCCGTCGGCGGCAAACTGACGCAGGGGGCGGACGGCACGGTCGAGGCGGGTTCGCTGACGGCGAAGGCCGACGCGGAGACCTCCGGCACGGTCGAGGTCGCGGGCGACGTGTCCGTGACGGGGGACCTGACGCAGAACAAGGGCCAGATTACGGCCAAGAACGTGACGGCGGCGAACGTCACGCAGAAGGACGGCACGATGACCGTGGATGCCACGGTCGAGGCGACGGGGGGCGACGTCGTGCAGGAGAAGGGTTCGATGTCGGCGGCGACGGTCAAGGTCTCGGCAAACGTGAAGCAGTCCGGAGGCACGATGACCGCGACGACGGTCGAGGCCGGCGCGGACGTCGAACAGACGGGCGGCGAGATGACGGCGAAAACGGTCAAGGCCACGATCGTGACGCAGGACGGCGCGGACGCGAAGATCCTCGCGAAGGACGGCTCGCTCACGGTGGACGGCGACCTCGTGCAGAAGAACGGCACGGTCGCCACGAAGGCCGACGCGGTGGCGGTGACGGGGACGCTGACGCAGAACGGCGGGACGCTGAACGGGAAGACGCTGGACGTGACCGGCGCCCTGACGCAGGACGGCGGGGCGGCGAAGATCGACGTCGCGGAGAAGGCGACGGTCGACGGCGTGCTGACGCAGACGCAGGGCGCCATCAGCGCGGGTGCTCTCGATCTGAACGCGGCGTCCGGCGAGAACACGGTCGCGGGCACGGTCGACGTGGCGGGCGCGATGGCGGTCAAGGCCGATTTGAAGCAGACGGACGGCACGGTGACGGTCGGCGACACGCTGAAGGTCGACGGCGCGTTGACGCAGGAGAAGGGGAAGGTCGACGTCGACAAGGCGCTCGCCGTCGGCGGCAAACTGACGCAGGGGGCGGACGGCACGGTCGAGGCGGGTTCGCTGACGGCGAAGGCCGACGCGGAGACCTCCGGCACGGTCGAGGTCGCGGGCGACGTGTCCGTGACGGGGGACCTGACGCAGAACAAGGGCCAGATTACGGCCAAGAACGTGACGGCGGCGAACGTCACGCAGAAGGACGGCACGATGACCGTGGATGCCACGGTCGAGGCGACGGGGGGCGACGTCGTGCAGGAGAAGGGTTCGATGTCGGCGGCGACGGTCAAGGCCTCGGCGGACGTTGAACAGACCGGCGGCGAGATGACGGCGAAAACGGTCAAGGCCACGACCGTGACGCAGGACGGCGCGGACGCGAAGATCCTCGCGAAGGACGGCTCGCTCACGGTGGACGGCGACCTCGTGCAGAAGAACGGCACGGTCGCCACGAAGGCCGACGCGGTGGCGGTGACGGGGACGCTGACGCAGAACGGCGGCACGATCAACGCGAAGTCGCTCGACCTGGACGCGACCACCTCCGGCGATGCGGAGCATCCGACGGTGAACGTCGTGAAGGGGACGGTTGACGTGGCCGGTGACGTGAAGGCCGTCGCCGACCTCGAACAGGACGGCGCGGACTCCAAGTTGACAGCCAAGAACGTGACGGCGTCGAACGTCACGCAGAAGGACGGCACGATGACGGTCGCGGCGACGGTCAAGGCCTCGGCAAACGTGAAGCAGTCGGGCGGCACGATGACCGCGACGACGGTCGAGTCCGGCGCGAACGTTGAACAAACGGGCGGCACGATGAAGGCCACGACGGTCATGGCTACAACCGTGACGCAGGACGGCGCGGACGCGAAGATGGTCGCAAAGGCCGGTTCTCTGACGGTCAAGGGGAATCTCGTGCAGAAGCAAGGGCAGATCGGAGCGATGGACACATTCAACGACGTGACACTTGATGGCACGGTGACGCAGAACGGCGGCACGATCAGCGCAAATACGCTGACGCTGAAAAATGGTGATGTTACGCAGACGACCGCTGGGACAATCCAAGCGAACGCACTTGTGTTCGGTCGTGATGGTGACAAGAGCGGGAAAGTCGAGCTTGTTGCGAAAGCGAACAACAAAATCGAAAATCTGTCCGGCGGTGAAGTCCAGTCGTTGGTACTCAAGAGTAGTGGCGATTTGAAGTTGACGGGTAAGACGACGGCGGATAATGACGTCTCCATTGATATTGGTGGAAATCTGACACAGGAGTCCGGCAACAAGGTCACCGTCGACACGAAAGGTTATGTCGTGGACGAGGGTGCAGTGAACGCCACAATTGCGGCCTCGTCGGTCGATCTTTCCGCCGTGAATATCGGTTCAGGACATGAATATGTCGTTGTTGATGGCAAGGTTGAGGCCCATGCGGCGGGCGGAAATGTTTCTATCGCTGGGGAGAAGGACTTGACCGCCGGTGAAATCGAGGGTGCGAATGTCTCTCTCTACACCCCTGGCAAATTGAAGGTCGGGGGAACGATTGCAGCGGACCAATCGCTGACCGTGACGGCCAAGGCATACGACTACAATGGCGGCAAGAAAGGCATCGGAATCAAGTTGGGTTCCAAGGCCAGTCTACAGGTCAACAACTTCCGGAAGAACGGAATGCTGATTGCGGCGTTCAAGAACAATGGCGGCGAGAAAGAACCGCATTTTGAACACAAACCGAACAACGTACTCGTCTTTCTTGACGGCCGTTTGATTGGCGGCGACATCAATGCCCTCAACAAACTGGGAGCATTGGAAGCGTTTCCTGTCCAGACTCCGGAACTGAAATCCAAGCAGGGTGTCTTCGGAGACCCCTACTTCCTCCACGATGAAATCAACATCGCCAATCCGCTGGATATCAATGCAATCGACTACCTCTTGCAGGACATTCCGCGTCTGACGCTCGCCAGCGACTTCCCGCTCAACATTGAAAAACAGGTGGCGGCCGTCGGTCTCAATCCGACGACATCCTATTGGTTCGGTCAGAACGATCTAGCGGAAGAGATGAAGGAGACGGACGAAGCCGAAACGTCGGCGGACGAGGATTGATGCGGGACATGAGTCGGACATGAACGCCTTTCCACACATTCGATATGCCGTCCGCAGCGATGTCGGCCGAAAGCGCAAGAATAACGAAGATTCCTTCGGCGCGTTCCCCGCACATGGTATCTTCTGTGTCGCGGACGGCATGGGTGGCGGTGATGACGGCGAGGTGGCATCCTCCGCCACGATTCGCGCCGTCGAGACGTTCGTCTCCGCGCATCCGTTACCCAAGCGAGCGACCTATGTGGCGGAAGATATTCAGGCCGGCATCCACGGAGCGTTGAATACAGCGTCTCGCTGGATTCTGGAACGTTCGCGGAACAAGCATCTCAAAGGGTGTGGATCGACGTTCGTAGGCATATGTTTTGATGCCTCGCGGCCGGATGTGGCGACGGCGCTTCACGCAGGCGACAGCCGTCTCTACCGGATTCGGGGTCGTGCGATTCAGCAGTTCACGAAAGACCATTCGGCCGCCGAACTGATTGGTGTGAAGGACGAAAAGGACATTAACCCGATGTTTCGGGGTATGATTCTCCGTGCTGTCGGCATTCAGCCGGTCGTGGAACTGGAGGCGACACCTGTGCCGATCAAGGAAGGAGATCGAATCCTGATCTGCAGCGACGGCCTCTATCGAATGGTACCGGACAAGAAGATGGTCGCGCTCGTGCTGGAACACGGCAATCTGGACGAGGCCGTCGCGTCGCTCGTGGCGGAGGCGAACGCGGCGGGCGGGGTGGACAACATTACGGTCGAACTGATCGACGTGGGGCCGTTGCCGCCCGCGCGTTCAGCCATCCCTTTACCAGTGGACGACGTTTCAACGCCTAGGAAAGCCTCGACGACGTCTGCGGAAAGCCATACGCGCGATACGAACGGGACTGGGTTCGGCGTTCCGTTCGACGTCGAATCTGGGGACGGGCACAACTCATCCGGTCTACAGGACGAGACGGAACCGCCCACGTGTGCGACGATGACGATTCCCGAAGCGGGTGACGATGACGAGTTGGATGTGGGCGTTTTGTCGGACGAAACGGTGGCGGATCTAGGTGACGCGACGGTGGCGGTTGTGCCGGATGTACGCGATACGATGGTTGTACCCCCGCCGAAACGGCCGCGCCGACTTCCCGTTCGCCAGATGGCGTTGGTCGGCGCAGCCGTCGGTCTCGTCTTTTTCGGCGTGGTTACGGGTGTCTTGATCGCAGACCGACGTGCGGCGAATCGACGTGCGAAGGAAGCGCGTCTGGCGGAAGTCCGTCGGGCGGCGGAACGGGAACTCCAGTTGAAACAGGCGCAAAAGATACGGGAAGAAGCCGAAAGCCGGGCGAATGAATTCAGAGTGAAAGCGGAGTTACGCGAGAACGAGGAGGCAAAGCACCGCGCACGGAAAGAGGCTGAGGCGAAACAGGAAAAACTCGACACGGAGGTGTCAGAGCGAGAGAAAAATGCGCGGAAAGAACGCGCGGCGAGGAAGAACGCGCCCCGTGCCGAGGTAGCTCATCCGGCCTCGATTCAGCAATAGACATGTGGACGCAATGGCGGCGACGAAAGAAAGAGTCATCGGCGGGTTTCGCGTCCTCCAGGAGATTCAGGCCGGATCGGGTAGCCAGGGGACGGTCTACAAGGCCGTCTGCGACGAGGATCGACACCACCTCGTACCGGTCGGCACTGTCGTGGCACTCAAGGTCATGGCTGTCCAGGACGAAGGGCGCGACCAGTGGCGGAAACTGGAAAAACGGACTCGCGAACTTGTACGTCTCACCCATCCGAACGTTGTCAAATATTACGGCTGTTTCGCCGAGACGGGATTGTTCAACGACGTCCACGTCATTGTCCAGGAATTCCTGTCGGGCGAAACGCTGAAAGCGCATCTGGCGCGGCACACCGCCGGACTGGACGTTGACGTGGCATTGAAAATCGTGGATGCGGCGCTGGCGGGGTTGGTCTATACGTCGGGTAACGGCATCGTTCATCGGGATGTCAAACCTGGCAACATCTTCCTGTGCGACACGGGCGAGGTGAAGTTGATCGACTTTGAGATCGCGCGGCAGGACGGTGGTACGGTGACGGCCTCCGCCGGTAACATCCGTGGTTCGTTCGACTACATGGCGCCCGATTTTACGGATGCGGCATTCCATGGCGACGTCTGCAGCGACGTCTTCTCCATGGGCGTCGTGCTGCACGAGGTGTTGACGGGTAAGACGCCCTACCGGCGTCTGGAAGGCGATCAGAAACAGGCGAATTTCGCATTTCTCTCCCGTTGGGCGCACGTGATGGCGGACGGCGAGAATCCCATCCGCATCAGTTCGCGCATCAAGCGTCTGCTGGCACACACGGAAGACGTGTTGGCGAAAGCACTCGCGCCTCGCCGTACGGAACGCTACGCCGATTTCACGCAATTCCGCGAGGGGATGCGGGCCATCCGTTTCCGCAATCTGCGCAACGGCGACAGTACCTACCAGATGCTCCAGTTTATCGGGAAGGGCGGATTCGGCGAAGTGTTCAAGGCTCGGTTGCGTCAGACGGGCGAACTGGTGGCGGTGAAGCATCTGCTCAAGGCCAACTACGCGGAACGGTTCTACCGTGAAGCGAAAATCATGAAACGACTGCGAGATCCAAGTTTCGTCCAGTTCGTCGATTTCTTCATGGTGAACATCGGGAACAACCGCGAGGCGTTTCTGGTCATGGCGTTTCTCGACGGTATGCCTGGCAGTTCCCTGCGCGATGCAATTCGTGCGGTCGATGAAGGGCAGGGACGTCTGGACGCTACCGACGTTCTGTGCGCGTTCGAGCGTTACGCGCGCGGCTTGCAGGCACTTCATGGGACGGGTGTCTTCCATCGTGACATCAAGCCGTCGAACCTCTACTATCCCGCCGGACACCCCGAACGTGCGGCCATCATGGATTTGGGAATTGCGCGAGATGTCAACGGCACGGCGACGCACGGACAAGTCCCAGGCACGCTCGACTATATGCCGCCGGAAGTCGTCGTCACCGAGAACCGGGGCGACGGTGGCATGGACGTTTACGCGCTGGGGTTGTGCTTCTATGAGGCGTTGACAGGCCGGACGGCCTATCCGCGTCTGCCGTCTGGTTCGGCGGCGTATGCGGCGTTTTTCGAGCGGGCGAAGTCGCGGCAGAAACCCGTTTTCGACGATTCGGCAATTCAATCCGATTCGGACTTGTTGGCGTTGTTGACGGACATGACGAACCCCGATTGGGAACATCGTTTACGCGATGCGACCACGTTGGTTGAACGCATTGTACGCATCCGAAGCGTCCGCGATCCACAGTCATCCCGTCGTGTCGAATCGGTACGGACGGCGGACGATGCGGTGACGCGCGTAGCGGGCGCGGTCGATGAGGCGCTTGAACGGACGATCGAGCCGACGCGCATCGGACAGCGGACAATTGGCGCACAGACGATTGCACCGACCCTTGTGGGCGAACGGACGATCGAGCCGACACACGGAACGGTGGCCACGCAATGGGCTGCGCCGGATCTAGCGGCGATTGCGCACGAACGGGCGGCCGTACAACGGCAACGCCAGCGGCGTTGGACGGAATCGCCGTTTGTACGGTTTATGCTTGGCTTGGGCGCGTGTACGGGCGGTCTGGTGGCCGTTGTCGGTCTGTTGCTCTTCTTTTTCGGGCCGTCGGTGAAAAATGCCTTTGCCGATTTCAAATTGAACGAAATTTTGCGCGAATATCAGCTCGGACATGAAGAACTCGGTTTGGTGAAGGAAAACCGCTGGCGGACACAATGGAATCCCGAGTCCTACGGATGGTTGAAACTCGATGCGGCGAGATTTGCCGCTGCCGTCCAGAAACTGACGGACGCGAAGAAGAAAATCGAAGCGGCTCATGCGGAGGAGGCTCGGCTCCAGCGCATCGAAGCGGAACGTCGCCAGTGTCTCGACCGAACGGCGCGTTGCCGTCAGGCCGACGGGTCTCTGCACGAGGGGAACTATGGCGAACTGAATGGTTGGGAGTTACCCGAATCGATGAAGGGCGATGAGGAAATCGTCCGCCGGTTTGCCGATATGTCCAAGTGCCTGATGGCCGCAGTTCGTGACAAACTGGCCGTTGAACCGCCGTTGACGCGGCGGAAACGGCTACAGGCAGCGCAGACGTTGATGGACAATTCGTGGACGAGGCGGATTCTGTCGGATGTCGAGTATGCGGATATGACACAGACAATCGCCCGTGTGTCGACTTGGTGCGTGGGTGTTGTACACAACGGGTGCGACGAGGCAATCGAAGTCGAGGGACGTGAAATTGCCCCCGGCGGATCGATTGTCGTCACCTACGAGGACGGGCGTCCTGCGGCGCGTCGTGTTTCGCGGCGCGGGTATGAACCAGCGTCATTGCCGAAAGACCTCGACGGTCGCATCTGCGAAATCGTGGATCGAGATTTCGTTCCCAAACCCGTGCGTGTGGAGTTTCCCGCGCTGGATGCCGGTGTGACGTGCAATCTGGGCGACCGTGCGGTTGTGAGCCGAGAGACGATTGCGTTGAAGCCCGGCGTGTATGCCTGTACGTACGCGCGTGAGACCTACAATTCGCAGACCGTTGCGTTTACCGTGCGCGTGAACGTGATGACGGCCGTGCCCGAACCGGGACCATGGGTACACACTGATGCCTATCTGAAGAAGGTGCGTGAACAGGCAGAGAAGGAACGTATTTTCAGAGAAACGCCTGTGGAGGTGACGATTGGGGATTTCGGTTCGGGCGTGACGTTGCTATTGGACAACCGGGAACAACAGGCGGGGACGATTCGTCTGAAGCCGGGGACGTATGGCTACCGCTATGCAAAAGAAGATCACGTGCCGCAGACGGGCGAACTCGAAGTCCGGCCTGGCGTGGCGGCGCGTTTGCCATCGCCCGGTGTCTGGGAAAAGTCGAAAGATGCCTTGGAACGCGAACGCGCGGCACGGATGGCCGAACTTCAACGTGCGCTGATGGCGAAGTGTCGGGCGCTGATGGCGGTCGAACCGATTGAAGATCGGCAGGAGCGTCTGGAGAAGGCGCGACGGTTGTTGACGAAGGCGATAGTCGACGATGGCATCATCTCCGAGGAGGCGACAAAGTCCGTCGAGGATGAAATCCGGCATCGCAGCCAGTGGGTTGTCGGGCGTGTACGGAACGAATGTCGCCATCTTGTCGTCCGCGTGGGTGGACGAGCAGTCGCGCCGGGGCGGACAGAACTTCTGACATTCGAGAAGGGGTTGCCCGAGGACTGGTGCTACGAAGCGGACGGTTATGAGAAGAAGGAGTTGATGCGGGATTTCGATGGGCGAACGCTTGTCGTGGACGAACGCGAACTTGTGCCACGTAGCGTGTCGATGGCGGTACCGGCGTTGGAGAAGGACGTGGTCTGTTCGTTTGAGGGGATGTCCATTCGTTCGTCGATTACACTCAAGCCGGGTGCCTATTCGTGCGTCTACCGGCGGAAGGGATATGTTGACCAGCCTGTGGCGTTCGAGGTCTTTTTGGGGAAGGACGGCGCGATTCCCGCGCCAGGGGCGTGGAAAGCCAAACCTGTGAGCGTGTTGATGCGGAAGGTCGGGGCGGATGTGACGTGCCGAGTCGATGGCAAGGATGTGATGGCGGATATTCTGCTGGATGTCGGTCAACACGTCTGCGAATATCTGCGTCCGGATTTCCAGACGCAGACCCGGCTGTTCGTCGTGGCGGCCGGTACGCCCATGACGCTGCCAGCACCGGACACGTGGAAGGAGACGGACGGACTTCGGAACCTCTTCGACGCGGAACGTCTGGCTCGGCAGCGGGACTGGAATGCCGCCGAAAAGCTTCTGGGACGAACCGAGGTGTTGTCTGAGGTGTATAAGTTGCGTAAGCGGAAGGTGTCCGAGCAGATTACACAGCAGATTGGTCTGAAGAAGAAAGCTGAAAAGGCACTTTTGTATTACGACGAAGAACTCTATTATGATGCCATCCGCTTTTTCCATGAAGCGCAGGAACTGGGGTATTTACCGACGCCTGATGACTTACGGAAAGTGGATCGTGCCTACCAGTTGGAAAAGACGCGCCTTCAGCAGATGCTGGATCGTTGTTACAAGGAAATCGGCATAGGGCGTACGCCGATTCGTCCTGTCAAGGACGTGGAACGGGAAAAGGCTCAGTTGGTTGAATGGTACGATGCAATTTCTGCGTTGCGGTAACACGATTCATGTAAATTAAAGTGGAAAATACATTTAAAATCCATTGTTTTTTGTCGATCCCCATGGCTTCCCTCTCTTTTTTGCTGACCCATTAGATATTGTCATTTGCGGAAATATTTGGGATGTAATTGCGGTTAAGCGCGAAATATGATACACTTGCGCCCATGTTTGCGAAGGGGAAAAGCCATATGCGCGAGAGAAGCACGTTTCCTCTGGCGGGGAGTGCTTCGCCGGTTCGTCCCCGTGTTGGCGGCATGGGGCGTATGATGTTGTTTGCAGTTGCCGCACTGTCTGCCGGAGCGGCCATGGCAAGGACGATCGTCGTGCCGCCTCCGGCGATGCCGGAACATGCCGACACGGAGGTTTTCACCAACATAACCTTCAACGCGGACGATGCGCACCTGCGCGAGTTCGAGGTGCGCTTCGCCCTGGAGGGCGACGGCGTGCTGCCCGGCCTTTCGGCGGACGCGCA
>CAYZYQ010000037.1:0-25027 GCA_964482645.1 uncultured Lentisphaeraceae bacterium
CGGCGAAGTGAACGACCGTTTCGACGTTTGGGGATGCCCGATGTCTTTGGATTTTTGGATGTATGATTTTCATGAAAGGGCATCGGGAATCCTGACATTCACCTAACAAAGAGGTGCTATACTTTCAACCAGCTGCGACAATGTGCATCATCCACCTCCCTCATCCCATCCCACATTGCCGCAGTTTTCATTTTTCCTCCATTTGATTGTACAACGTCCCGGCAACTGCGAGGTCGCAGTTAGTCAAATAGAAAGGGCGCCGAAACGCTGTTTTTCTCTGCCCCCCGTTGTTCAAATGACTGGACACCATGGGGAATGGCATCGGGGCGGCATTCTGCCCCGACGTGCCATCGAGACTGGGGGTCACGGCTTTCCTAGTCTCGTCGATCCCCATGGTCTTTCTCTCTTTTTTGCCGATCCATTAGATATTACCATTTGCGGGTGAAATTTTTCCGCAGTCGGGCATTGCACACGGTCACGGACTGTGGTAGACTACCAGTACTCGATGGCGGCGGAGCATTAGTCTCCGCGTGAACGCTCCCTATATGGCCCGACGAGTGGGCCACTGTTTCTCTATATCAGTTGAGTGCGCATATGCGTGTATGCGCAAGTGCCGTTGTTCAAGGCAAAACTGCAAAACATCTGAAAAAGGAGACAGGATGGAGTTTTTCACCCAAGACGAGGTCATCGCTGCGCTTGACGAGTATGTCAAGCCGAAAGCCGTCGCCACGTATCGATGGTCGGAAGCGGATTTTGGCGAACTGGTCGTGACATGGGAGGGAGACGGAATCCACGCCGAGATTGTGGTCAAGCACGACATGCTCGCGCACATTCTTGGTGGTGGCGCGCTGGGCGAGATTCTCTTCGTCAAAAATGGTCTGCTGGCATTCTCGTCCTCGTGCGAATACCAGCGTTTCGTGAAGGGGTTCGAGCGAGATTGCAAGTTGTGTGAGAGGGGAGGGGAAACGTCATGAGATTCTACACCAAAGAAGAAACGCTCACCGCAGTCAACGAATCGCTTGAACCGTACGCGCGGATTGTCCTGCACAAATGGCCGGAAACCTACCTTGACCTGGCGCTCAAGGCGCGGGTGGATGAGATGAACTGATCGTTGGCGCGGAAGGCAGGTAAAACGATAAATTTGCGAAAACTGCCTCATTGACAGGCGATAAAAAAAAAATGGTACAATTTTCGCGTTTCCGACGAAGGGGGAGTGTCTGCTCCGTCCGGGCGGGGACGCAGTTGGAGAAATTACGGTATAAACAACAAAAGAAGGAGAAAATGGTGAAACAGTTGATGTTGGCCGCCGGTGCGGCCTTGCTGATGGCGGGATGCCAGTCCTACCAGACGTCGGGACGGTTGTGCAAAATGCCGGATGGCAAAGTGAACACAGACGCCACTCCGGCGGTGTTCAATGTCGGGGATATCGATTTTGTTTCGGCGAAATCCGCTTGGTTTACGCAGACCCTGGAGACCGGCAAACGCAGGGACGCGATTCGCGGTATCAAGAAAAACTCCGAGGACTCCATGGGCGCGGATGTGAGGGTCTCCGTTGAAAGCGTCTCTGAGAAGGACGAAAACGGTTTCTTCCTTTTTGGGCTTCTGAATCGCGTGTCGCTTGGGATCCTTCCGTTCCACAAGACGAAGACGACGTGTCTGCGGGTCGGGCTTTCCCAGGACTCGCAACCGTCGGCTTCCTTTGAAATCGAGATGGTGAACCGGAGACGGGTTGATGTGCTCAACATCTGGGGTGCAAAGGCGTGGGCGGAAGACCCTGAGGCGGCCAAGGGGCATGTTGTCAGCACGGGACATGGTTTTGGCGGTGCCAATGCGGAAACGGTCTATGATGTCTTCAGCAAATTGCTGAACGAAGGAATGCGCAAGACGCTGGCGGGCAGGGTTGCGGTCGACGACAAGTCCGTGAAAGAGAATTCTACGAACCGTCAACCATCCGCCTCGGTCGTTTTACCGCAGAAACCAATCGTGCAGCCCGCAGGTATAAAGCAGCCCGTAGCTACAAAAACGAAGCCCGTCGCGCGGACAGTCGTTCCAACTCCGGTTTCGCAGCCGGCACAAGTAGCCAAAAAAACTTCCGGTTCCACCGTCCCGCCAGTCCAGAAGCCTGCCGTGGAGGCGCCGAAGACCGCCGTGGAGGTGGCGAAGCCCGTTGCCGCACCGCAGCCGACATTGAAAGACCTTCTCAAGAGCGGTGTTATCACGCAAGAGGAATTTGACAGGCTTGCCAAAGAGTAAGAGTGCAAACGAGAATCAAAGAAGAAAGGAAAAGTACGAACATGAAAACACTGTGTACAGTGGTGTGCGGCATCCTGCCGTGCGCAATGGTCTTGACGGGATGTTTTTCGACGAAGCCGAAAGAAGTCGTCAAGGAAGTCACGAAGGAAGTCGTCGTGCAGGACGTCAAGCGGGAGAATGACATCATCCTGCGCGAAACGAAGAACGTTCAGAACGAGATTGCCACGCTGATTGAGAAAAAGGACTTTGCCGCCGCGCGCAAGCGGTTGTGCGAAGCGAAGCTCCATGGAATCGCGAACGTCGACAAGGCGCTTGCATCCGTTCACTATGAACTGCTTGTGCGGGTGGTGGACGAAGAGGGCAAGGCGATCAAGGTGCGGATGATTGGCGCGGCGGAGGGCGTGAAGAAAACCGACTCTTTGAAGGTCTGTGAGGACGCATGGGAGTTCTTGAAGGCGATTGGCGACGAGCCGATCGCCCCAGTTGCCCTGCCGCAGGGGATGCAGGCGCTGGATAAGGCCGCGTCGCCCAATCTGGAGGCGAAGCACCGGGCGATGAACGTCGGTATCGTGCAGTTACGGAACGTTCTGGTCATGGATGTCGAGAAGCGCATCGAGCCGCAGCGTTTCAAGGCGGCGCTGGCCGTCGCCCGCAAGACGGGCGTCGACTTTGCGCAGGAACTCGTCTGGACGGAGTCGTCGTTCGCCCCCGGTGGGCGGGTCGAACCGGTCGCCACGAAGCGTCTCCGTGCCGAGTACGCATATCTTGTGCGAATGCTGAAGGACGGGCTTGTGCTTGACGGAAACCAGAAAACCAATCTGCTGGTTGGCGCGGTGGCGTCGGGACGCGATGCCGTGGCGAAATGGTGTCTGTCGGACTTGAAGGTCTCGATTGATGCGATTTCCGCGTTGGACGGCATGAAGCGGACTCCGCTGCTGTGGGCGTTGTCCGGCAGTGACGCGGAGACGCTGGAACTTGTCTGGAAAGCCAGTCCGAACCTCCATCTGGTCGATTCCAACGGTGATTCGGCCCTGCACTACGCAGTGCGGCGCGGCGATGCGCGGGATATCTCGCTTGCGCTGGCGAAGCATCTGGTCAATCGTCCGAACGCCCTTGGACGGACGCCAATCTACGACTCCATCGACACGGGGGACGTCGCGGCGGCTCGGAAACTGCTGGAGGCAGGGGCGAAGCTCGACCTTGATGCGGCGGTCTGCAAGAAGTCCGGCGCGGAAAGGATGACGCCGTTCGCGTATGCGTGTTCACGCGCCGCGCGTCTGGACATGATCGAGCTGTTGCACGCAAAGGGCGCGGTGTTCGGCGAACGGGATTTCGCGCTGGCCATCTGCTCGGGCAGTCTGCCGATTGCCCAGTGGTTTGTCGAGAAACAGTACTGCAACGTGAACTCGGATGCCCTCAAGGCGGCGCTCGCTGCGCGGATTGCCGCTTACAGATCCTGTGTCTCGAAGAAAACGCTTGACGCGAAAAAGGCTTCTGAACTGACCGATGGACAGGTCTGCGCATTGCTGCTCAAGAAGCCCGTGCGCGACTACCTCGTCCGTCGTGGCTGCGTGATTCTTCCGTAACAAGGAACAGCATTCATTTACGTCTGTTCTCGTCCTTGGCACATCAAGGGCGGGGGCAGATGCAGTGATTGCAAACTACTGAGCCTTGCAGGCACATCCACGGTGCATTGCGGTTTTCGGCTGTGCCACTTGACGGGGAGAAAAAAAAAATGGATATAATAGCGACATGATTTCTGTTGAAGAATTTATGGAAAGGCTGTCTCCATGAAAACGTTCCTTTCGTCTGTCGCGACATGCCTGTGCCTTGGCGCGCTGGCAGAACTTCCGGCGCCCGAACTTTCGGTTACGGGCTACATCAACGGGACGATGAACGTCGTCGTCGTGAAGGTGGACGGCGTATCATATGAAATCGAGATGAAGGGACCGGGCGATTCCGACTACGCCGCAGTCGCGTTCAGGGAGGACAGCAGTTTGCCCGCCCAGGCCGCGAATCCCACGCCCATCCGCTTCTTCTATCTGCCGACAAACTACGTGGGCGAGGCATCGTTCCGCATCCGCGCCGTCTCGAACGGCATGGCTTCCGAATGGACGGACTGCGGGACGCACAAGGCCACGCTGAACGCAACCGGCACGCTGGTCAGCAGCGCCGCGGCCAACGCCGCAAGCGTCCAATCGCCTGTCAACGCCGTGGACGGACGGCTGCGGACGTTCTGCGACTTCACAAGTGATTCGGGCGACGACAAATGGGTCGGCTGGCTCTATGATTCGGATGTCGCGATCAAGGCCATTCGCTTCCTTCCGCGCCGCGACCTCATCTACGGCCGGTATCGGGAAAGCCTGTTTCAGGCGGCGTCCGACGCGAGTTTTTCGGATGCGACGAACGTCTACCGGATCTCCTCCTCATACGAAAACGGTTCGTCGATCGTCGAAGTTCCGCTCGACCCGCCGGTTCGCGCCCGTGCATTTCGCCATTACAAGGAAAAGGGCGGATACGAACAGACTGCCGAGCTTGAGTTCATTCCCGCCGAGATGCCGCTCAAGCCCGTTCTGTCGATCGTGTCCTGCGACATGACGAATTTCCATCCGGTGATATCGATTTCCTTTCCTGCGCTTCTGCGTTGTTCCTCTTTCCGCATTGAACGCGCATTTCAGAAGGCGGGGCCGTGGACGGCGCTGACGGACTGGACTGACGCGGCGGACGTCGCGCCTTTCACCGACACCTCCACCTACGTTGGCATTCCCGTCCACTACCGCGTGGTGGCCGTTACGCAGCATCCGGACTGGAAGGGCGACACCGTCCATTCCGCCATCTCGACCTACACCCGCATACGCCGTCTGGACAGGGCCTGGTCGGACGAGACGAAGCTCCTGGACGGGCTGACGCTGATGACGCAGACCAACGGCGTCGCGAACGTGAAACAGTACGGCTATGCGTTCGACGGCAACACGGACACGAAGCCCGACACGTATATGGCCGACAATGCGGACGGCCCCGTAGGGCTTGATTTCGGACAGAATGCCTGGCTGGACGGGTTCGGCTACATCTGCCGCAACGACAGCTATTGCTACCAACGCATCAAGTTCGCCGCGCTTTACTGCGCGTCCGGCGAGGACGTGGAACTGCGCGACAAGATCCAATGCTCGGCCAACGTGGCGCGCTATTCCCAGGACACTACGTTCTACTACCAATCTGCCACGAACTGTCCGGTCGCGGGGGCGCGCTGCTGGTTCCTCTACGGCAACTGGCGGGAGAACGGACTGGGCGGATTCTACGGAAACGTCGCGGAACTTGCGTTCTTCGGCTGGACGCAGGCAGACCTCGATGCCGCGCCGTTTCTGGGCGCTCCCGGCGAGCCGTCGTTCGTTCGCGGCGAGCGTTCCGTGGCGCTGACGTGGCGCGCCGCGCGGCGTGCCACGGGCTACGCCGTGCAGCGGCGTCTGCGCGGGTCTGAAAACTGGGAGACGCGCGCGGACGGATTGACCGAAACCGCCTACGTGGATGCGATCGATACGGACGCCGATGCCGCCGTCTACGAATACCGTATTGAGGCGAACGGCGGCGAACTTGGCACGGCCGTTTCGGACTTGGCGACGTTCTTCCACTATCGGGCCGGAAACGGAACCGGCCTGCAAGGTGCGGTTTGGTGGCCCTATTCGCGTACGTCCTGCGCGATGGACCAGCTGTCGAACGTGGCGGCACGTGGCGTTGAGGCGGTCGATCTGGCCGTGTCGTCCGACGCGGAGTTTGCGCCTGGCGTGACCGCCGGCGTCAAGTTCGTGTGGACGGGCAAGGTCGTCTGCCCGGTGGCCGGCACCTATCGCTTCCGGCTTGACGCGGACGGCGGCGGCTGCATTCGCATTGACGGCTACAACACGGCCAACAACGCAATCAATGCGCCGAGCGGAATGTTCACGCTGGCGAAGGGCGAACATTCGATTCGCGTGGAATACCTCTGCACGGGGACGGCGGGGACGCGGACATGCCGGCTTCTCTGGTCGGGGCCGATGGACGAGGAGGTCGTGCCCGCCTCGCAGCTTCTGCCGGCCGATGAAACTGCACGGCCGTCGGTTGACGGATGGGACGTCGACGTCTTCGGGCAGAACCGCTGCAATTTCTTCGAAAAGGCGGGGGAGGGCGTCTATCGCTTCACGAGCGGATGCGGCACGTGGACGTCCCTTGAGTCGGGCAACTACCAGTTCATGAGTCGTCCGTGGTCGGGCAACTTCGACTTCTCGGCGACGATCTACGCGAAGGAATACGGTTACATGGGTCTCATGGTGCGCGATGCGGAAGGCCACGCCTATTACCCTTATACGGTGAACCAGTGGAACGTCATGAAGTGTGGAGTCTGGGGCATTCCGTCTGGCTCCACACAACGCACGACCCTCGTGGACGATGTCGAGATGGCGTCGAACATCGTGCGCACCTACCTGCGCCTCACGCGCATCGGGTCGTTGTTCACGGTCTATACGCGGAAGTCGGCGAATGAGGAGTGGGTCGAGCACCATTCGTGGACGGACGCGGCGTTCCCGCGCGAGACGTGGATTGGAATCGCCACGACTTCGTGGACGGCCAGCAGTGTCAATCTCTTCAACGACGAGGTATCGGACATCAAACTCAAGCCGTACATGCTGCCGACGGTGCTCATCTTCCGCTGAATTCCTGCCAAAGCGCGCTTTGCGGACGTTGAAGCATCCATTTGGGATGGTTGCGCGTTTTGTCGCGGAGTTGACGCGAAACATCGTGGAATGGTAGAATGGCGACATGACCGCTATGAACGGGCGATAGACGGAACGCTCGTTCGATGAAGGAAGGAATGGGCCGCCGTTGACAGGCGATCTGGAGTTCGGCTAGAATAGCCGTCGGGGCGCGTTGTGTATGTCGGACGCTCCTTTTGCAAAGACATCATTGAACACAAGGAATCAAGGCTATGAGGATTGGATTTGTTAAGACCGCCGTCGCGAACGTTTTGCTTGCATTGGGCGCGTTGATTTCGGTTTCGTCTCCTGCCGTCTCTTCGCCGGACCGGCAGACGTCCTGTCGCGAGTACGTGTCCAAAAAGTGGGGCAAGTTGTGCAAGACCATGGAACGGGTGTCTTCTCTCCGAGATGAATTGCCCTCCCTGCCGGAGTCCGCGTGGTTTCGTCGCGACCAGAAGTCGCAAGCCAAGGAAATCGACGACCTGCTGGACGACGTTCGCAATCTCCTGCTGTCGGAGTCGTCGAAGGATATGCTTGAGCAGGTCGTCAGGCTCGACGAGAAGTTGGAGCGCGTGAAGAGCGAACTGGCCGAGGCGAACGAAAAACTCGTCCTCAGTCTGGATGACAAGGACAAGTGCAAAGACAAGATCGCCACGTTGACGCGGCAATGCGATGAACTCCGTCAAAGGCAGCTGCAGTTTAAGCGAAAGATCCTGGACGAACTCCGTTCGTGTGGGATTACGGTTTCCGAGACGGCGTTGGAGCCTTTCTTTTCGTCGGCGACGTGCAACTCCATCATCGACAATGCCGTCGTGGCCAAGAACATGGTCGCGGTCGTGAAGAATCTTGAGGAACTGATGCAGGGCGGTGACGTGGGCAAGGCGAGACGCTACTATGGAATGTACGTGGTGCTCGTCAAATTGCAGATCAGATGCCATCGGAGTTTCGTCAATGAATGCGACACGGCCTGGATTCCGAAGGTAGACGGCCTTATCCAGAAGATCGAACGCGACTACGGCGTTGCTGACAAGGGCGCGGCGGATGCGAAGTATACGATAAGCCAGCGGAAAATTTATGAGAGCAACAGGAGAATGAACGAGAAGGCGCTCCGCGCCACAAGAATCTATCGCGAAAGTCTTGAAAGACAGCGAGACGCCGTCGCGGCAAAGATGCGGGACGCAGAGCGGATGTATGAAGTTGCGCTCAATACATACGAGACGATAGGAAATGCGGTTGCCCTTCTTGAGACGCTGCGCTATGGCGCAGAGGCGTTTGAGGCCGTCATGGAATTGGATTTCCCCGATTTGACCGCTTTCAACGATGCGGAACTTGTGGCGGAGTTTCAGGGTATAACCGATCGGATCAAAACAAACAGGTGATGATGCAGAAAGCCGAGATTTCTGCGCTTCTTTTTTTCTACCCTGTCACAGGCCCTGCCTTTCCTTTTTGTCGCCCCACGAGGTCGTGCAACTTCCGATGGGGTTTTGAACGTTCGCGTTGGAAATGGTATAATGACGTATCTGTTTTGAAAGGAACCAATTGATGAAGTACGATAAAAACCACGCTTTGCTGGAGACGTCGATTCCCGGCATTCCGCCGCCCAAGAGCGGCAAAGTGCGTGACGTTTTCGATTTGGGCGACAAGTTGCTGATGGTCGTGACGGACCGTATCAGCGCGTTCGACGTGATTCTGCCGTCGGGCGTTCCCGGCAAAGGCAAAGTCCTCAACCAGCTCTCGCTGTTCTGGATGGATTTCCTCGGCATGAAGAACCATCTCGTCACGGCGGATGTGGACGAGTACCCGAAGTTTCTCCAAGGCGTCAAGGACGATCTGCGCGGCCGTTCGATGCTCGTGAAGAAGGTCAACATGGTCGAGGTCGAGTGCATCGCGCGCGGGTACTTGACGGGCAGTGGCTGGAAGGAATACCAGAAGCACGGCACGGTCAACGGGCAGCCGTTGCGGGCGGGCTACCAAAACGCCTCCAAACTCGACGAAGTTCTTTTCACGCCGACGACGAAAGCCGCGATTGGGTTGCACGACGAGGCGATCAACTACGAACAGACCGAAGCGCTCGTGGGCGCGGAGACGGCGAAGGCGCTCAAGGACGCGACGATTGCCCTCTACACGCAGGCGGCCGACTATGCGCGGCGTCATGGCATTATCATTGCCGACACGAAGTTCGAATTCGGCCGCGATGCGGACGGTTCGCTCGTGTTGGCAGATGAAGTGCTCACACCGGACAGTTCGCGTTTCTGGCCGGAGGAATCCTATACCGTGGGCGCGAATCCGCCGTCGCTGGACAAGCAGTTCGTGCGCGACTGGCTGGATTCCATCAACTTCAACCACCAGCCGCCGGGTCCGGAACTGCCGGACGACGTGGTGGCCAAAACGCAGGCCATCTACGTGAAAGCCTACGAGGAACTCAGTGGCAAGAAACTGGTCTAAGGACGCGCGCGCGCTGTTCGACGCCTATCCCTGGACGTGCGCGGCGGAGAAGGAGAAGGCTCGCAAGGAGGCGGAACTCGTCTCTTTCGGCTTGCAAGTCGAATGCGACGATCTCCCGCTCCACGTGCGCCAGTGGGCGCGGCGGCGACAAGACGCGTCCCAAGATCCAAATGCCTCCGCTCGTCCGTTTGTCTGGCGGGGGGAGAGTTGGGATGAGGCGGTGGCGACTTTTGAACGCGCCGTACTCGTTCAGGTTTTGGAATCTCGGAAATGGAACGTGGCGGCGGCCGCGCGGGCGTTGAAGACGACGCCGCGAATCGTTTCGTACACGGCGCGGAAGCACGGCCTTCTGCCACGTTCGGCATCAATCAAACAACACACAACAACGAAAGAGAAATAGGAAACACAATGGGTATTTTCGATCAGATGAAACAGGCCATGCAGATGCGCAGCGAAGCCAAGCGCATTCAAAGTGAAATCGAGAAGATCATGGCCGAATATTCCAACGGCGGCATCACGGTGACGGCGCGGGGCGATTTCACCATCACTTCGATCAAGATTGCCCCCGAAACGTGGGAAGAGGTCTCCAAGGGCAAGACTGAGCGTTTTGAAACGATGCTGTTCAACGTCGTCAACGGTGCGCTCAAGAACGTGCGCAAGACGACGCAGGAACAGATGGCGAAAATGATGCAGGCCGGCGGTATGGGCGGCCTCCTCAACATGATGAAGTAATGCTTGAGCCGATTGACATTCTCGTCAGGAGTCTGGCGCGTCTGCCCGGCCTTGGACGCAGAAGCGCCGGCCGGGCGGCTTTGGCGTTGTTGCGCGAGCCGGAGCGTCTGCTCGATCCGCTCGTGTGCGCGTTGAAAGACGCCCGTGAGAATGTCGTCTGCTGTTCGCGTTGCGGCGCGTTCACCGTACGTGGTGTCGAGCCGTGCGCCTATTGTACGGACACGACGCGCGATGGCGCGTCCGTTTGCGTCGTGGAGGATCCGGCGGACATCGTGACGATCGAATCCTCCAGCGCGTTCCGAGGTCGCTACCATGTGCTGGGCGGGAAACTTTCGCCCGCCCGGCGGTCGGGGCCCGACGCGCTGCGGATTGCCGAATTGAAGGATCGCGTGGCGCGTGAAGGATTCGTGGAAGTCCTGTTGGCGTTGTCGACCGACATGGAAGGTGACGCGACGGCGGGCTATCTGGCGGAGGTGTTGCGCACCTGGCCTTCGTCGGTAACGCCCGTGCGCGTGACGCGTCTGGCCTTCGGTCTGCCCGCCGATTCCGGCGTGGCGTATTCCGATCCGCTGACCCTTCGGCGGGCGATTCTCCATCGGTGCGCGGTGTAACGTCTTCACAGGTGACAATCAACAAACGAAAAGAAGGAGAATAAAGATGAACGTATCACGCAGGTTTTTTATCGCGGGCGCGGCGTCGTACGGTGCGTTTGCGGGCAATCGTTTCTTCGCTGCTGCACCGAACGTGCTGCCGACGGGCAAGCCGCGCTTGACGTTCGGAGTCGTGAGCGACATCCACATCACGCGGGTCGGCGCGGGCGAAAAACAGGAGGCTTGGGGTAACAACCTGACGTTCAAGCACACGCTCGAATGGTTCCGCAGCCAGGGCGTGGATGCCGTGATGGTCGTCGGCGACATGGCCGACAACGGCATGGTCGAGCAGATGCAGGCCGTGGCCAACGCATGGTACGCAGTCTTCCCCGAGGACAAGATGCCCGACGGTCGTCCCGTCGAAAAGCTGTTTGTCATGGGTAACCACGACTACCACGGCTATCTCTACGGCGGACACGCCGAAAAGCTGTATGCCGACGAGAACGAGCGCCGCAAGCACATTCTCCGCGCGGACATGGCCGGCTGGTGGCGGCGGATTTTCAACGAGGACTATTCGCGCTTCTACCGCAAGGTCGTGAAGGGCTACACTTTCCTCGGCACCCATTGGGACGACGGCAAGGGGCCGGAGACGAGGTACGGCAGCGAGACGTTCGGTGTCGAACTGGGCGCGTTTCTGTCGAAGCATGGCCGTGCGTTCGATCCGGCCCAACCCTTCTTCTATTTCCAGCATCCGCACCCGAAAGACACGTGCTACGGATCGTGGGCGTGGGGACATGATCGCGGCCTCACGACGAAAGCGTTGTCGCCCTTCGCGAACGCGATTGCGTTTTCGGGCCATTCGCACTACACGCTCACGGACGAACGGTCGATCTGGCAGGGCGCGTTCACGTCCGTCGGCACGAGTTCCCTCCGCTACACGGGGATGCCCTACAATGCGCGTCATCCGTTTGGCTACGAGAACACCATAACCGAACAGGGGACGAAGACCCTGTCGAGGGCTGACATCGACGCGATGAAGATGATGGGGCAGGATTCGGGCGGTGACTGTCGTCAGGGCATGCTGTGGAAAGTCTACGACGATTGCATCGTCATTCAGCGGCGCGAATTTCTGAACGACGTGTTCGTGGGCCCCGATTGGGTGATGCCGTTGCCGGCGGCCGAGTCGAAGCCGTTTGCTTTCGCCGAACACGCGAAGAAGACGGTGACGCCGGAATTTCCGAAGGGCGCGAAAGTCGTGCTCGCGAAGATCAAGGGCAAGACGCGCGCGACGCAGGGGCATCCCGCCGTCGAGAAGGAGGCCTACAAGCTGACGTTCCCCGCCGCGCTCGCCGCGCCGGGCGCGCGTCCGTTTGAATATGAAATCATTGCCGTTGGCAAAGACGGCACGCGGGCCGACTTCCATGTCGTGGCCGAAGGGTTCAACCACGCGCTCTCGCACAAACGCGCCACGGCCAATTCGTCGTGCACGATCTCGATCGATCGTCTGCCGGCCAACACCGTCGCGTTCGAAGTGCGTCCGCTTGACTGCTTCTGGCGGAAGGGTGCGCCGTTGACGGTGTCCGTCTAATTCACGACGCATCCCTCTCAGATGGCCGTCTTCTGCGCGAGAAGCGAATTCGTGTGCGCGTGGGTGATGGCCAGGGCGAGGGCGTCTGCGGCATCGTTCTGGGGAAGTTCATCCAGACCGAGGAGTGTTTTGACCATCCGCTGGACTTGGATTTTCTCGGCAAGGCCGTTGCCGCAGACGGCCATTTTCACGCGGCGGGGTTCATATTCGTAAATGGGAACGGCGGCGGCGGCCGCCGCCGTAATGACCGCGCCGCGGGCTTCGCCAAGAACGAGCATCGTCGCCGCGTTTTTTGCGTAGATGACGCTCTCAATGGCCAGCACGTCTGGCGTGTACTGCGCGATGAGTTCCTCCACACGGGCGTGGAGGACGCGCAGACATTCCGACAGCGGTAGTTTCGGGGCGTTTTGGATGCGGCCGCATTCCGCCGCGCGTAGACGCGACCCCGCGACGACGAGGACGCCGTATCCGCTTGAACGCAGGGAGGTATCGATGCCGAGGATGGTCATGGATGTTTTTCGGTAGACAAAAAGGCGCGGATGAATCCGCGCCTTCGGAAACGTTCCGGCCAAGCCGTAACTCCGAAAGGGAGTTACTTGGCTTCGACGGGAACGATGGTGACGACCTTGCCGTCCTTGATGAACTTCACCTTGCCGTCCTTCAGGGCGAAAAGCGTGAAGTCGCGGCCCTGGCCGACGTTCGCGCCGGGGTGGATCTTGGTGCCGCGCTGGCGGACGATGATCGAACCGGCCTTGAGGAGCTGACCGTCGTAAGCTTTGACGCCGAGATACTGCGGATTCGAGTCGCGGCCGTTACGTGCAGAAGCGGAAGATGCCATTTCTTATCTCCTTTTCTACCTTAGGCGATGGCCTTGACCGTCGCGACCGTGTATTGCTGACGATGACCAACCGTGCGGCGCGAACCTTTGCGGCGCTTCGCCTTGAAATTGATCGTCTTCACGCCCTTCTTGTTCGGCGCAATGATCGTGAGCGTGACTTTCGCACCTTCCACGTAGGGGGTGCCAACCTTGAGCGTCGTGCCATCGGAGATGGCGCAGACGGTGTCGAGCGTGACTTCCTCACCCTCGGTGACCGAGAGCTTTTCAATCTCGATCGTGTCGCCAGCGTGGACAAGCACCTGCTTGCCGCCGGTTTCGAGTACTGCGTAGGCTTCCATTGTTCTTTCTTTCTCTGTTCGTACTTGCCTTTTCCATGAGGCGGGAATCCGCCTCGAAAAAAGCAGAGTATAGTTTACTTGAATTTCGCCCGTCCGTCAATGGGGCGTGGTCGGTGTTTTCCATTTTTTACACGGAAAACGATTCATTCGCGCCAATGGGTTTGATATAATACAAACCTGTATGCGAGACTTTTTAACCGTTCTCACGATGGTGGCCGGCGGGTTGGGCATCTTCCTGCTCGGCATGAAGCATTTGTCCGATGGGCTTCAGGCCGTTGGTGGCCAGGGCCTTCGGAAATTCATGGGGCTGGCCACAACGCATCGCCTGGCGGGCGTCGGGACGGGCATTGCCTCCACGCTGATTGTCCAATCGTCCTCCATCATCATCGTCATGCTCGTGGGGTTTGTTTCGTCGGGCATGTTGACGCTCACGCAGGCGATCAACGTGATCATCGGTGCGAACATCGGCACGACCGGTACGGTGTGGATTGTCGCGTTTGCGCCGTCGCCGCAGATTCTCGGTTTGGTGGGACTGGCCATTGGCGCGTTGCTCTACTTCTTTCTGCGGGGCGATCGTTTGCGCAACACGGGGTTGGCCATTTTGGGGTTGGGGCTTGTCTTCCTCGGCCTCTATTTCATGTCCAAAGGCGTCATGCCCATTCGCGAGAACCCCGACGTGGCGACGTATTTCCAAAAGATGGATGCCACGACGTACGGCGGCATTTTCCTCGTGGCGCTGGCGACGGCGGCGTTCACGGCGGTTATCCAGAGTTCGGCGGCCGCGATTGCCATTTGCATGACGTTGGCCACGCAGGGGCTGATTTCGTATGAAGTGGCCATCAGTGCGCTCTTCGGCGCGAACATTGGCACGACGATGACGGGCTGGCTGGCGGCCATTGGCGGTACGGCGGATGCCAAGCAGACGGCAATGGCGCATACGCTGTCGAACGTGATCGGCTCGCTCGTCTTCCTGCCGTTCGTACCGCTCTTCGTGAAGATGAGCCAGTTCGTTTTCCCGAACTGGAACGTGGCCGAAGTGGTGACGGTGAGCGGTAAGGCCACAAAGATGTTTCTCCATGTCGCCGCGCCGATTGCGTTTGTGGACACGGTGTTCTCCGTGTTGCGCGGCATCTTGACGTTTCCGTTCGTGAAACCGTTCGCGCGGCTGATCGAGCGGATGATTCCGCCGACGGGCAAGGAGAAGCCGCATCTGAGCGTACTTAAGACGGCGGGCAGCAAACTTTCGCCCGTCATTGCCTGCGATCAGGCGCTGCTGGAAGTCCAGTTCATGCGCGACAGCGATCTCGAACTGCTGCAGCTCGTCCGCAAGGTCATCGAGGGTGAAGCGGAAACGGAGGACGAGGAACATATCTTCCATCGTGAGGGTGTGCTCGACAACGTCCAGCGCGAGGTGACGGAGTATCTGGGTTCCGTGATGATGAAACGCCTGCCCGTGGACGTGGCCGAACGCGCCCGGCGTCTGTTGCGTCTGACGGATGAACTGGAATCCGTTTCCGACGAGGCATCGACGATCGTGAAGGTCACGCGCCGTCTGCGGCGAAACGGTCAGCAGATTTCCGAAATCTCCCGCGCCGTGTTGCTGGACGTACACGACCGGGTGGTCGCGTTTGCGCAAGAAGTTTCGCCGTGGGTGCGTTCGCCGCGTCCGGACATCGATCTGGATCGGATTCAGGCCGAATCAAAGGATATCCACGAATTTCTCCGAGATCGTCGCCGGATGCAGTTGGGGCGCGTCGGGTCGGACGATCCGAACTCCCCCATGCGCGTGTTGGTGGAACTTGACGTGATCAACGCCTACGAGCGCATCCGGGCTTACTACATCAACATTGCCGAAACGCTTGCCGGGCGCAAAGGCTGAGGGACGGCGGACGATGCGACTGCTCTTTCTAAGCGACATTCATGGCGTTCCGTCCACGCTGGAAGCGGCGTTGACGGCGGCTCGGCCGTTGAATCCCGATCGAATCGTCCTGCTGGGCGATTTGCTCTACCACGGGCCGCGCAACGGGGTGCCGGATTTCTACGATCCCGTCAAAGTCGTGCGGATACTCAATGGCCTCAAAGAGCGCATTGTGGCTGTGCGCGGGAATTGCGACGCGGAAGTGGATCAGATGATGTTCGAGTTCCCGATGATGGCGGACTATGCGCTTGTGGATGCGGGGACGGCGACGTTCTTTCTCACGCATGGACACCTTTGGAACGAACGGCGTCTGCCGCCGCTTGGCCGCGCCACGGTTTTCGCTCAGGGACACACCCACATCCCCGAACTGCGGACGTTGGCGGGCGGATTGACGTTCTTCAATCCCGGATCCGTTTCCCTGCCCAAGGGCGGGTCGGCGCGGTCGTTCGGTTTTTTCGATGGACAGAACTTGCGCCACATCGCCCTCTCGTAAAAATCAGAGTACGATGCCGAGTTCGGCGAGGGGTTGGCAGACAAAATCGCGCTGTCGGGCGCGGGGATGGGGGAGGGTCAATTCGGGCGTATCGACAATCTCCCCGCCGAAGTCGATGAGATCGATGTCGATGGTGCGCGGGCCGTTGCGGACGGTACGGACGCGGCCGAGGGCGCTTTCGACCGCGTGCATCCGTCGCGAGAAGTCGAAGGGGTCGAGTGCCGATTCGAGAACCGCCACTTGGTTGAGGAATTTCTGATCTGCGAATGCGGTGGGGACGTCGACGGGGTCCGTCTCGATGACGGAACTCGCCGCGACGAGACACGTGTCCGGAAAACGCGCCAGTGCGTCAAGCGCCTGTTCGAGAAACCGTGCGCGTGGCTCGATGTTGGATCCCAGCGCAACGAGAACCCGTTTTATGTTCCGTGTTGACAAACGACTCTCCTTCCTTCCTCCGATGTTTTTGCCAGTTCTATAGATAGTTCAAATCCATTCGATTTATTTCAAATTCGTCTGAAAATCGGGTGGTATGATATCATTTTCGACGACGTGAATCAATGCATTTGGTAGTCGTCGTTCTTTTAGATTCTTCTCGGTATTTCCGCGACTTTTCGTTGGAATATCTAGTTGGTTGGTGTGCGATTACGATGCGGACGAAATTTCAATACAGGAAAATAGATGGTGGCAGACGGGAGAGATCGTTACATTTGATTTCCCAAAATCAATCTACTCAGGCGGGAAATGAACGGGACGGCACGACCGTCGTGGGCGAGGGGGCTTTCCTGCCATTGTTTTTGAGTCAGCGGTTGTAGTCTTCTGGCAACAAGTGCGCTCCTTGAGGTTTCATGTGGAAACACCGTCGTGGCGTGGACGGGTGTGAATGTGAAACCACGGGAACGCATTTGTGTTTTCGCCAGGATTTCAGCATGAAAAAAGGTGCGATATGCTGGCGCCCCATTGCGTCGGCGGGGGCGAGGTGGTAGAATACGCGCACCATGAATTTGAAAAGACGTGTCTGGGTTGAAATCGATCTTGCGGAACTTGCCGCAAACTACCGTAAAATCGCCGCCGCCGTGAAACCTGCCCATGTGCTCTGCGTGATGAAGGCCAACGCCTATGGGCTGGGCGTGTTGCCCTACGCTGAGGCGCTGGCGGCAACGGACTGTGCCGGGTTCGGCGTAGCGGAACCGTTTGAGGCGTTGCAGCTGGTGGGGCGCGGTAAGCCCGTTCAGATTCTCTCCTCCATCCTGCCCGATGAAATTGAAACGATGGTCGAGGCGGGCGTGACGTTGCCGGTCATCGATCTTCCGACGGCGGAGGCCATCAATGCCGCCGCGCGGAAAACTGGGCGGAAAGCCAAAGTCCATTTTAAACTCGACACGGGCATGGGGCGTCTGGGTATCCTTGCGGAAGACGCGCCGCGCGTGATCCGCGCCGTGCAGCGTCTGCCGCACCTTGACTGCGAAGGAATTTTCTCACACTGCCCGATGGCCTATGATCCGGCCAACACATTCACGAACGACCAAATCGACCGTTTCTGTTCGATTCTCGACGACTTGGCGCAGGACGGCATCACGTTCAAGACCGTCCACATTGCGGCATCCGACGCCATCAACAATTTTCCGCGCACGGCGCGGCCGCCGTTCAACCAGGTGCGTACGGGCATCAACTTGCACGGCTCGTTCGACCCCAACGGCGCACGTGCGCTGGATGTGCGGAACGTGCTGACGCTCAAGACGCGGGTGGCCCAGATACGCGACCTGCCGGCGGGGACGACGTTGGGGTACGGCCGTACGTGGTGTCTGAACCGGCGGACGCGCGTGGCGACGATTTCGGCCGGCTATGCGGACGGTCTGCCGTTGGCATTGACGAATCGCGGTCATGTCCTTATTCATGGTCAGCCCTGCCCCGTGATTGGGCGCATTTCGATGGACTATACGACGGTGGACGTCACACGTGCCCCTGACGTTCGGCCGGGCGACGAGGTGGTCTGTCTTGGCGGCGAGGGGCGTTTCCGCGTCACGCCAGACGATTGGGCGCGTCTCAAAGGAACACATGCGTACGACATCATCTGCTCGTTCGGCAATCGTGTGGAGCGAATTTATGAACGTGGTTCGAAACATCTTGTGTCGTATGCGGATTCATGATTTGCTTTCGTGTGTCCCGAAACGTCCTCGTCCATTTTAGGCGAAGCCTGTGGGGCGCGTTCCTTTTGGCATTTTCAATTTGCGGGTATGCCGTTGCGAGTCCATCGCTCTCCGTCGAAAACGTCTCCTTCAGGCAGCGGTATCCGTGGAACGGGCTTGTCGATATCGACTGCACGGTGAAATGCAGCGATCCGACGACGAACGTTTCCCTCTATGTCACCGCGACGGACACGGTGGCAAACCGTTCTCTGGTTGTCAGGAACGTCCGTCTTGATTCCGAAGGTCCGACAGACGGAGTGGACGGGCTGACTGTGACGGCGGGTACGCACCGGATCGTCTGGGATGCCGGCGCGGACAACCCTAATTTCGTCTCCGACACCGTAGTGGTCGAAGTACAGGCCGTGCTCGGTACGGGTCTCTACCTTATCTCATCGTCGACCTGTCGCAGTGGCCGTCGTCGTCCGCTGTGGACGCGACGAACTTCCTCGGACGGTTGTGGGCGAAGACGGGGTTGAACGGCTTCGACCTTCCGACGGAGGCACAATGGAAGTACGCCTGCCGTGCGGGGACGACGACGGTGCTCGGTAGCTTCAACCCGTCGTACAGAAGTGACGGCTACGGTTTCCGCCTCTGTTGCTCCGCAGTACCACAGGATTCGGAGAATCGTGTAGCCCCCATCGCTATCCAGTTTCTGACTTTGGGGTGGCTTGACCTTCGGACGGGCGTTCGAATTACATCGGGTTCAGTAGAACGGTTGACGTATTCGCCGTGCTGGAACAGTGCTTTCACGGTTCGCCGCTCGTGGACGGTCGCGTGACCGTCAGTGGCGGGCGCATGGCCTGGAGTCGATGCAACGGTTGAACTGGTGATGAACGTCCCCGACGCGAAGGGGAAGGGCTTCCAGGCGGGCGTCCGCTACGCGGGCGCGTTGTACCGCCAGAACGCGAAGATCCAGGCGTACCTCGACGCGGCACTGAAATTTGCCGGGTACTACACGGTGGCGCTCGTGGCGGACGGCGGGGCGGGACGCCCCGCCCTACCGGATGGCGGAACAGACGCCCAATCGGTAGGGCGCGACGTCCCTGTCGCGCCGAACGGCGGGCGTGATGACGATGACGGCTCGATTGGCAACGGCTACCTGACGCTGACGATCGACAACAAGGGCACTGCTCGTGCCGGTGCATTTCGCGAAGGGGACGGTCTGTTTCGGCGGTACGCTGCGCCTCTACGCGGTCGAGGACGCCTCGAACCTCGACGGCTCGGGCATCCGCATCGTGGCGGATACCGCAAGCCCGCTCGCGTGGCACGACGATTCGGCGGTCGGGTGCGTCGCCATACATGGCGACGGGAAAAAGATCCCCCTCGCCCCCTGCGGCGGGTGGTACGACAAGGTGGTTAACCTCCAGCGGCACTACCTCGGCCACGCCCTCGCTGTGGACACGGCGGACGTCACGGCGTTCCCGGCTGACGCGCTGCTGGCGGGTTACCGCTTCGCCGAGGTCGTCTCGCCAGACGGCTTCGCCTTCGCACTGGAGAACGACAAGGGCGTCCACAACAGAAAGAAGAACCTCACGTGGACATTCTCCGCGCCATTCAACGTTGTGGGAAAGCCTCGTTCCTTGTAGGCATTTCAAGCTTTGGAGAGGCGGTTCCATGTTGCCTTTCCAACGTTCCCGCATCGTCTGTTTCCTTGCGTGGAATCGTGCGGCGTGATATAATGTCGAGCATACGAAGTTGTGTTGTCGACTGTTTAGACTGATTTGAGGAAAGACATGGCAAACGATTCATTGGCCCAGAAAGCCCAGAATTATACGAACCACGGACGGATGGCATTGGAATCCGGCCGGTATGCGATGGCCGTCGAGATGTTGTCCCAGGCGGTCGATTGTGCGCCGGACACGCTGGAGTCGCGCCGTCTGCTCCGTGCGGCGCAGATTGCGAACGTGCGCCAGAACCCGCCTGGCTTCATGTCGAAGATGAAGTGCATGACGATGCGGTCCAAAGTGCTGGCGCTCGCGAAGAAGGGCCAGGGCGCGGAGGCGATGGCCGAGGCCGAAAAACTGCTCACGGTCAATCCGCTTGATCCGGACAACATCGACGCGGCGGTCAAGGCCGCCGAAGCGGCGGGCAAGCCCGAGGCCGCCGCCATTTCCGTCGAGGCCGCCTACTCCTGCAACCAGGGCGATGCGGTGCTGCTCGAACGCATTGCCAGCTACTACATGATCGCCAAGCGTTACGACAAGGCGCGCGACGCTTATGCGAAACTTGCCAAGCTCAAACCGGGCGACCAGCGCATTCTGCAGCTGCTGAAAAACGCCGAGGCGCAGACTACGATGTCGAGCGGCTGGTCGGATTCCGTTGGCAAGAAGGGCGGCTTCCAGAACCTGATCGCCAACAAGGAGCAGGCCAAGAAGCTCGATGCCGCCAACAAGGCTGTTATTTCGGGTGACGACGCCGAGGCCCTGATCGCCGAGAAGAAGGCGCAGATCGAGAAAGAGCCGAACAACATGAACGCCTATCGTGCGCTCGCCCGCCTCTATACGCAGAACAAGCGTTTCCCCGAGGCCATGCAGACGCTCCAGCAGGCGCAGTCGATCAACTCGGCCGACCCGGAACTCGACCGGATGCTCTCCACCGTCACCGTCCAGAACTTCGAGTGGCAGATCGGCGAACTTCAGAAAGCCGGCAAGACCGAAGAGGCGGAGGCGATGACGGTCGAGAAGGATCAGTTCGTGTTCGACGATCTCGCGACGCGTGTCGAGCGTTATCCGAACGATCTGCATCTGCGCTTCGAGCTGGGGCTTCAGTACTATACGTACGGCGATCAGGATCCGTCGTTCTACGACGAGGCGGTCCAGCACCTCCAGCTCGCGCAGAAGTCGCCGAAGGATCGTCTGGAAGCGCTCTACTACTTGGCGATGTGCTTCCTCAAGAAGGGGCAGACGGACATGGCCATCATGCAGCTCGAAACGGCGCGTGACCAGATTCCCACAATGGACGATCTCAAGAAGCGCGTCGTCTACCAGCTCGGTCTTTGCGCGGAGGAGGCGAAGGACTACGAGAAGGCCTACGCCTACTACAAGGACGTCTATTCGTCCGACGTCACGTTTGCCGATTTGAACGTGCGCATGTTGAACGTCGCCAAACTGCTGAAGGAGAGCAAGGCGCAATAACCGCGTTTGTGCGTGAACGAAAAGGGGGAATCCCATGAGATATGCGCTGCTAGTTGCGGCTGTGTTCGCCGTGGCCGCTGTGATGGCCGAAACCGCCGAAGTCCGTATTTTCTGGGGTTCTCCCCGCAAAATCGTCCGCACGGAGCGGCGGATGATCGAACTGGAAAAGACGGGCGACGGCGCGTTCCGCGCCGTCGTGCCGAAGGCGGACATTCCGTCTGACGCCTTTGCCGTGGACGTCGTGCCGTCGTTCATGACGGCGCGGAAGGGCGATTCGGGTTACTGGATCCAGGCGCGCGGCACGTACGGTCTCTTCGACAAGGACGACGGCGTCTACGTTCAGGAGCGTCAGCTGATGCCGGTCTTCGGCGTGAAGAAGGGCGAGGCGCTCTGGTACGGTCACGTGAAGACGTGGCGGTTCGACTACGATTTCCGGACGACGGCGCGGAAGGGCGCGTACGAGACGTTTCCGCGTTTCCGCTGCGACCGCGTGCGGGCGTTCTTCCCGAACTACTACAACGACATCGTGGTGGACTTCCGCCGTCTCGACGGCGCGGCGGCCGACTACAACGGCTTGGCCCGCGCCTATCGCGCCTATCAGCTCGAACGCGGCGCCGTGCGGACGATCAAGGACCGCATGAGGGATTTCCCCGAGCTCGCCTATCTCTGCGAGGCCATCGTCGTGCGCATTCAGACGCACGCGGCGAAGCCGATTCCCGATGCGAAGGACGCGAAGCTGTTTTTCAAGCGCGGTGAAGAGCTGCCCGTCGTCGTCCACATGCCATTTGGCGTGACGGAGGAGTTTCTGCAGGCGCTTAAGGACGCGGGCGTGGACAAGTTGTCCATCTGTTCGGCCGGCTGGCAGGACGGCGGCTACGACGGCCGTGTGCCGGGTCACTTCCCCGTGTGCGCGGAGGCGGGGGGCGCGGAGGCGTTCGGGCGCCTCATGGAAAAGGCGCGGAAACTCGGTTACCAGTTCGCGCTTCACGCCTCGAACACGGACGGCTACATGTGTTCGCGTCTGTGGGACGCCGACTGGGTTTGCAAGCGGGCGGACGGCACGTTGGACAAGGGGGGGCTCTGGGCGGGCGGCCAGTGCTACTGGGTCTGCCAGAAATGCGCGTGGGAACGTTGGCTGCCGAAGGAAATGCAGGAGATGGCGGCGTTGGGCGTGCGCGGCCCGCACTACATCGACGTCTATTCCGCCACCTATCCGCAGCGCTGCGGCGATCCGAAGCATCCGTGCACGCCCGAGCAGATGGCCGACCTGCAGAACCGCATTCTTGCCGAGGGGAAGCGTCTGATGGGCGGCGCGTCGTCCGAATCGGGATACGACCACGTGGCGGGCAACATCGACTACATCAACTACATTGAGCGCGATTTGAAACTGCTGGACGAGGGCAAGTTGCCGAAACTCGCCACGGGCGTCTACCCGCTCTGGGAACTCGTCTACCACGGCATCATCCTCTACACGTCCGACCGCTGGTGCCAGAACCACACGCGCGGCAAATGCCTCTACAAGCTTGAGAAGAGCGGCGATCCGCGCTGGATGGAGGGCGACGGCGTGGAGAATCCGCGCGTGGCGCTCAAGATCGTCGAGTTCGGCGGCCGGCCGATTTTCTACACGTACAAGTTCGCGGACGTGCCGCGCATTAAAAAGGCGTGGGACGAGTTCGTGCCCGTGCGCCACCTCCAGAAGGAGGACATGGTGCGCCACGACACGCTGGCGAAAGACGTCTTCCTCACGACGTTCGGGGACGGGTCGAAAATCGTGTCCAACTACACGGACGCCGACTATGCCTACAACGGCGAGGCGGTCAAGCCGGTTTCCTATCTGCTCGTCAATCCGGACGGGTCGGTTTTCCGTCCGAATCCGTTCTGACGACTTCCATCGGCCAGCGGACGTTTTCGAGCCGCGGCGCCAGGTTCGGCGTGACGAGGAGGCGCGGGCGTTCGGGCGTGTCGGGAATCCAGAGCGCCTGGGCGGCGGGATTGTGGCGGGCGAGGAACGCGGCGCCGTTGGTGGGGCCGAGGATGAACAGCGTCGTGGAAAGTCCGTCCGCGCCCATGGCGCCCAGGGTGCGCGGCGTGATGACGGTCACGCCTGCGATGCCGTGCGTCGGTTGGCCGGTGCGGCCGTCGAGGATGTGCGAGAGACGCATTCCGTCGCGTTCGATGAAGCGTTCGTAGTTGCCGCTTGTGGCGGCGGACTCGCCGTTCGTCAGCGTCACCGTGCAGGCGAACGAATCTTTGGCGAACGGATTTCGTACGCCCGTCCGCCAGGTTCCGCTGCCGACGACGCGGATGTTGCCGCCGAGGTCGATGAGCAGGTCGGGGACGTTGTTCGTCCGTTCGACCGCCGCCGCCGCGAGATCCACGGCGAATCCTTTGGCGATGGCGCCAAGATCGAAGTCCGCGTAGAAGCCGCCGCGTGACACGCCGAGTTCGCGCAGGGTCTTTCCAATGAACGGGTTGAACGCCTGGTTCGACTGTTCGTACAGGCGCAGGGCGGCGTCGTAGCAGGGGCGCACGGTGGCGGAGACGCGGGAGATCCAGTTCGTGCCACCCGCGCGCGAGAGGCGGCAGAGTTCGGAGTTGGGATTCCAGGCGGACAACTGGCTTTCGACGAGGGTATAGGCGGCTTGCGCCTTTTCGCGAACGGCGTCGCGGTTCGAGGCGTCGCCGCGCAGGGTCAGTGCGGCGAGCGTGCCCATGCTCGTCCATTCCACTTTCGTCGTCAGCGGGGGCGACAGGTGGTGGATGGCGGCCACCAGCAGCGCGATACCCACGAGCGTAACAGAGATTCCGATAAATCGTTTCATAAGACAATTGTGATTCGGCTAGATGTCATCAAACATCATCGCGCATTATAACACCATGCACCGATAGAAGTCAAATATTGCCGATTCGGCCTATCTTCATCAAGTTTTTCGGAAAATATTTCGAGTTTTCGTTGACATGGAACGTTGGAGAATGGTAAAGTGGCGGACATGGAGCGGCGACTGAAAATACCCTACGGTCTTCAAGGGCGCGGCACTGCACACGCTCGACGAAATCGCCTGCGAGCAGATGCCGTAGGAGCGTTGTTGCTTTCGCCACTGGGAGTTTTGGAGGCTTGGAGACGCGAGGTCGTTCCACAATTTGCCCTCCCCCTCCCCCCGCTCGTGAAACCACAATGAACACAGGGAACATAAAGGCGCGTCCCGCCGCCGCCTCGTTCGCCAAGGGAAAAAAGTCGCATTTTTCGGTGTATACGCAAGAGCCTTTTTTTGCTGCCCTATTAGATGTTACCATTTGCGATCAGGTTTTAATCCGCTCCATGTACGTTCCCATACGACTTCCTGTGGTATAATGTCGCCATGAGACCGATAGCGACGACGACGAGCGACTTCCCCGATCTGCGGCGGAAGGGCTGCATCTACGTGGACAAGACGGCGTACTTCCACCGTCTCGTCACGGACGTGGGGACGAGCATGTTCTTCCTCGCGCGTCCGCGCCGGTTCGGAAAGTCGCTCATGATCACCGCCCTGAAGGCGATTTTCCAGGGTCGTCGCGAGCTCTTCGACGGCCTCGCCATCGCGCAGACCGACTGGGCGTGGGAAAAGTGGCCGGTGCTGCACTTCAATCTTGGTGCCGTGGTGACGACGGACGTCGAGTCGTTTGACCGTTCGTTTGCTGTTCAGGTCAAGAGCCGTCTGTCGGACGCGGGCCATGTCTACGATGATGCGATGCTGCCGGCCGACAACTTCGGCAAGGCAATCGAGTCGCTGTCCGCCGCGCACGGC
>CAYZYQ010000038.1:0-24988 GCA_964482645.1 uncultured Lentisphaeraceae bacterium
CCTTCACGATCGCCGCCGGGTCGCCTTCCGTGAAACGCCCCGTCCCCTTGAAGTCCGTGTACATCTTCACGACCTCGGCCTCGGAGAAGCCGGCCATCGCGTTGAACTCCTCGTCCTGCGTGAGGTTCGCGGCGATGTTGAATCCGCTCGTCAGGTCGTCCATCGTCACGGGGGAGACGCCCGTCATGAAGATCCGCGAGCACGCCTCCTTGAACTTCTTGAACCAGTTGCGGTAGAACCCCGCCCCGTGCGTGACGGCGCGGTAGTCCGCGTTCGCCTCGTCGCGCAGTAGCGTGTTCGTAAAATTGTCGTACTCGTCGATGATCAGGTAGATCTCATGCCCCAGAAGCCGTGCTCGCGTGACAATCTCGTTGAACTTCTCCGCGGCGCTCTTGTCCGCCAGCCTGTCGACCAGATCCTCCCCGTAGGCAGATCCGTACGCGAGGAGGAAGCCGTTGAGCCGGGTGGAGAGGTAGCTCTCGAAGTTCTCTTCCAGCGTCGCCCCGAGAATGCCGCCGACGACCGAGAAGTCCAGCGCGAGCACGTGGTACTTGTTCGCGTTCTCGGTCGGGTTCTCACCGATGTCGAGGCCGGCGAAGAGCTTCCGGAAGTTCGCCTTCTCGCGGGCGTCGTAGTAGCAGCGCAGCGTCTCCACGAAGAGGGACTTGCCCATGCGGCGCGGACGCACGAAGAAGACGAAGCTGTCGCGCTCCTCCATCCGCCGGATGTAGGCCGTCTTGTCGACGTAGTAGTAGCCTTCGTTGCGGATACGCTTGAAGTCCTTGATGCCGTAGGGGATTTTCAGTTGCCGTTCCATGCCCGTCATTCTACCATTCCCCGCCGTCTCACGTCAACGGAAGAGCGAAAGCGCCGTTCGTTATAATCGTGGACACTCCTTGAAAGCGAAGATAGATTCCCCCACCGCCGCATTTATATAAATGCGGCGGTGGGGGAGTGGACGAAGCCAAAGGCGGAGATGAGCCGCCGATGAAAGGCCTAGCGGAAAATGAGGCACGTGCCCGACGGGTAGACGAGGCGAAGCTGCTTGCCGGACGACGAGACCGACAACCGCCATGCGCCCTTCGGCAGGCCCTTCATCTGCGCAGTCAGCGCGGTCATGTCGCCTGTGAATCCGTCCGACGCCTCGGCGATCACATATGTCCCGCGCAACGGCAGGGCCGCCGCGTTCTCGAACGCGAGTTCCGTCACGGCCGAAAGGTCGAGTGTGCCATCCGCCAGCGTCAGGTGGCGGCCGGCCGTGAAATCGTCCGCGTCCAGCGTCCACGTTCCCGTCGGCCGCAGCGATCCGCTCGCCACCGTGCCCACGCCCGCAAGCCCCGCAACGCTCTGCTGGCTCTGCGCCCCCAACGCCACCGTCGCGCCGTCGGCCACGTTCAGGGTCGTGTCGGCCGGGAAGACGCCATTGTCCGTCGCCGTGATCGTGAACAGCGAGCCGTTGCCCGGATCGACCGGCTTCTCGTAGTTCGCAGGATTGAACGAATCGCGTCCCTGCCAGTCCACCATGAATCCGAACGACGAACCCTGGATTTTGTAGGACGTGCCGTCCGCGTCCGTCACGGTCGCGCCCTCGCTGCACGGGCCCGCGCCGCCCGCACCCTGGCTGAGGCGCAGTTCAAAGAGGTGCGGACCTGGCGCCAGCGTCACCGTCGTCTTCGACGGCGTGTTCCAGCTTCCGTTGTCCAGCACGAGTTCGCCGTCGATCCAGAGGCGGATGACGTCGTCGAAATGCTCGATGAACGTCCATGTCGCGTCCGCAGACGTACGGTTCCAGATGTAGCCCCGGTAGACGGCCGTGACCTGCTCAGGCCAGCCTTCACGAGAGTTCGCCATGACGGGGCCGAGCGCAACCGTCGGCGCGGTGAAGGCTCCCGTCCAGTTGCCGGCGCCGCTCAGCATCTCGTAGACCAGCCCCGGCCCGCTGACGGCGCTCTTCAGCGTTCCCGCCTTCACGTCGATCGTCCTCCCCGCCGCGAACGACGTGCCCGGCGCCAGTTCCACCGTGCCGTCGCCCGTCTTCGTGAACGTCCTGCAGGCGAGCGGATAGAGGGACGAAATCGACCCCTGCCTGACCGTCAGCGCCGCGCCCGCCGGCAGGGCGTTCGACGCGGCGAACGAAAGCCGTCCTTCCTCCAGCGTCACGTCGCCGCCGAACGTGTTCGCCGCGGCGAGGACGAGCGTTCCCGCGCCGCGCTTGACGAGTCCGCCCGTCGTCGCGTTCACCGCAAGCGTGGCCGTGCAGACGTGGACGTTCGTGAAGCCGCCGCCCGTCGCCGTGACCGTCGGCGCGGACGTGTAGCCCGTGCCCGCGCTCGTCACGCGGATGCCCGTCACCTTGCGCGTCTTTGAATCGTAGAGCGCCACCGCCGTCGCGCCCTCGCCGCCACCGCCCGTAATCTTCACGAACGGCGCGCCGATGTACCCGGTCGCGTTCAGCAGCGCCGTCGGCGCGGTAATCGACGCCACGCCCTGCCCCGTCGGCGCGCGCAGCGGCTGGGAGACCGTGAGCGTGTACGCGGCGTTCGTCACGTCGAACACGACGCCGCCCTTGTAGACCGTCACCGCGTTCGGGTTCTGGTTCGAGGCCGTCGAGAACAGCTGCATCGTCGCGGGGGCGCGGAAGACGCCGCCATCGAAATTGACGTATCCGCGAATCGTCTCCGCGATGTTCGACGACGCATAGTTCGGCCGCGACGCGATCGTCCCGCACGACAGCGTGCCGCCCGCGTTCACGTTGATGACGGCCGTGTGCTCGGGCCGGTTGCCCAGATGCGCGCCGCTTGAGAACTGCGCCACGGCGGACGGGCCGTCCAGCGTGAACGTCGACGTCGTACCGCGAATATGCGGATTGTCAGTCTCGCCCAGGATGAACGCGCAGGGATATTGGTTGGTCACGGCGTCCAGCAGTCCGCCGTCGTTGTAGTAGACGCCGCTGGAACCTCGGCAGATGCCAATGCGCCCGGCCGTGTGCTTGGCCACGTAGCGGAACGTACCGCCGTGCTGCACCATCACGCCCATGCCCTTCGCGGCGACGTTCTCCGTGGCGCCGCCAATCGATCCGTAGCCCCACCAGTCAAGTTCACCCGCGTTCAGTTCGTAGTAGCCGTAGCCGGCGTCGCCCACGCGGATGTCGTTGTTCGCGCCGCCCTGGTTCTGCACGAAACCGCCGTTCTGGATTACCGCGCCCTGCGCATACGGCCCACCAAGACCGACGTTGACCTTGTGGGCCACCGTGCCGCCCGGCTGGACGGTCAACACGCCCCGGTCGTTGTTCCCCACGCCCACGCGGATGCTCGCCGTTGGCTGATTGATCGTGCAGTCCCGATCCGCCTTGAGCGTCGCGCCGTCCGTGACGACGACCTCGGCGACGCTGCCCGCCGTACCGCCGACGTTCATGTCGAAGCCCGAATCCATCTGCGTCGCAAACGTCGCATCGTTCGTCAGGACGAGCGTTCCGCCACCCAGCACGGCGGCACTCCGCGCGAAGAACGACGCCGTCCCGTCCAGCACGAGCGTTCCTTCCTCGACGCGGAGCGAACCCTCCGCAAAATCCAGCTTGCCCTGCTGTACGAGTGCGCCCGCGCCGTATTTCGACAGGCCACCTTTCAGACTGGACAGTTCGTCCGCCACCGTCACCGTGTCCGCCGCCACGTCCACGCCCACGCGGGAATCAGCCGTCCGCATGGCGCCGCCCGTCAGCATTGCCGAAACGTCGGACGTTTCCCACGCGCCCGTGCCAAGCGGAAGAATCACCGTTGCGCTGTTCGTCAGCACGAGCCGCGCCGGATCGCCGTAGCCCGGCAACGCGCCTTTCGACGCGGCGTGGACGGCGGCGGATTCAATCCACGTGCCGCCCGTCCAGTCGTTCTCCGCATTCTCCAGCCACAGGCAGTCTTTCCCCCATCCGCCCTTCACGCGCAGGTGGGTCGGCGCACTCTCCTTCACCGGCCCGGCGAGACGCCCATGTATGCCCCAGTTCAGCGTGACCGTGTTCGTGCCGCCCGCCAGTGTGACGGGACCCGTGATGTGGTTGTGGTTCGTACCGCCGCTGCGGAACTTCAGCTCGGCGCCGTCCGCCAGGTTCACCGCCCATGTGATCGGATTCGACATGCCGTAGAAGTCGAGCGTCGCGCCCGTGTAGATGTTGAATGCGTTTTCAGGGCCGCCCGAATAGGACGTCGACGTCTCGCTCGACCAATAGCCCTCCTTCACGTCGATCTTCACCGGGCCGCCCTCGGTCAGCGCGATGCCCGTCAGGCAGACCATGTTGCTGCCGACCTTTTCGATGTTGTGTCCGTTCATCGCCAGCGAGCCGTTGCGGAAGTCCCAGCGGCTGACCGTCTCGCTCTTTGTCGCGGACGTCCCGCCGAACGTGACGTCGTTCGCGAGTTCGCCCACCGACAGGGCGTTGTACTGGCCGATGCCGGAATCGTTCACGATCGCCCCGCGTCCGTCAGGCCCCTGGCCGCCCACCACCACCTTGCGTTTGCCCAAGTTCACGCCCTGCGCCGTCGCGCCCGGCGCACCGACGTCGAGCGCCGCGCCCGTTTTGACCGTCAGCGTCCCCGTCGTGTCGGGGAACTGCGAACCCGTCGTCCCCAGGCGCAGCGTGCCCTCCGCCACGCATACGTCGCCCGCGAACGCGGTGTTCTTGGACATCACCGTCAGACGCCCCGCGCCGCGCTTCTCGAACGCCCCCGTGCCCGTCAACGTCGACGCGAACGTCGCGTCCGCCGCCGTCTCGTAGGCCAGCGTGCCCGCGTTCACTGCGACAGACGGAAAGCCCGTTAGCCCGCCCGCGAGCACGGCGGTCCCCGCGCCGTTCTTGGCGAGCGCACCGTTCCCGGCAGAAGACGACACGTCCGTCTCCAGCCGCAAAGTCCCCGTTTCCGCCGCGTTCAACGCCAGCGTCTGGTTGCGGGGCGAAACCGCGCCCGTCCCCGTCACCGCAAGCGTGCCGCCGGTCGCGTTCACGCCCACGACGTCCGCCGACAGCGTCTGCCCATCGCCCACCGCCAGCGCCGATTCCACCCCCAGATCCAGCAGGTAGGCGTTCACGGACACCACGTCCGTGGCCAGTCTGTTGACGGGATCGTCGGCTGAACCCAGTCTGTCCACGTAGTAGAGCGCCGCCGGATTGCTCGCCACCTGCTCGCCGCGCGTCTTCAGCGACGTGCGGTCGGACGCATCCGGCGCGAATGACAGGGTGGAACTCGCCGTCGCGCCCACGCCGTTCGAGGCCACGAGCCGGTAGTGGACGGTCTCCATCGGATCGTATGCGCCCGCAAACGTGGCGTTCGTCGCCCCCGACGTGTAGACGCCCATGTCCGTCCACGGGCCGCTGGCGGTCGCCGCGCGCTGCAGATAGTAGCGCAGCGTGTCCGGCACGGTCGCCCACGAAAACGCCAGGTCAAACGAGCCGGACGGCTTCGGGCAGACGAGCGTCGGCGTCGCCGGTTCTTCAGAACCGAAAATCGCCACGCCCGAAAAGTGCGCGTTGTCATTGATGTTCTCGAACTTGATCGTCACCTTGCCGTCGGCGTCCGCCGCCACGTCGTACTGCTTGCAGAGCGCCTTGTTGACGCCGCCCGCCTCCTTGAAGATGTCCAGGCGTTCTTCAATGAGTGTGCCGTTGACGCGCACATTGAAGACGCGCGACCCGCCGCCGCCGCCACCGGCCGCGCTTGTGCCAAAATAGTTTTCCGAGAGATGGAGTTCCAGGCAGTACGTCGCGTTCGGGCGCAGCCGAGAGAGGACGACGGTCGAGGCTCCATAGCGTTCCAACTGGTAGATGCGCTCAGGAGCCCACGTGTTGGGCAGTTCGCGCACGATTGCGTTCCCCGTCTGCGAGCCGACGTTTCCGCCGATTATGGCGGTCGACGAATACAGGAACGGCCCATAGCCATCGCCATTTACCGTCGCGGCCAAGGCCTCGATCAGACCCTTGTCGTCGTCCGCCCGTTCCGCCGCCACCGCGACGCCCGCCAGCAACCACGCCGCGCACGCGCCCGTCATCGTTTTCTTCAACAATCCGCGCATATCTACCTCCTGAGAAAGGAATGTCCAACTTCCTCCGCACCGACAAGTGACCCAAAGCACCGTCACGAAGGGGTTTATGTGCATATTATAGCCTTTTTTTTTTATCCCTGTCAAATCGGTGGATTTGAAAACATCCATCCGCGTACAGGACAAAGAAAAGAGCACAAAGACCGTCGTTTCGTCTTTGTGCTCTGTTTCCCCTCCCCTCGTGGTTTCACCGGCGTCGTGCCGGCCGTGATTACTGCGCCTGTTTCAACGCTGCGACCCATGCGGCGATACGGGCATCGGTCTGGTCGGCCTCGTTCGTCTCGTCGAGTTTGAGGATTTCGCCCACGCAGGTTGCGCCCGCGTCCTTCGCGACGTCCGCAAGGGTCTGCGCCGCAACGCAGTAGGAATCGGCGAAGCCGACCGAATCGCCCAGTCCGAACACGGCCACCTTCTTGCCCGCGAACCGCCTTTTCACGTCGTCGAGTCTGGCGGCCCAATCATCCTGCAAATCGCCCACGCCCCACGTGGAGGAACCGAGGACGAGCAGATCGGCGTCGAACGCCGCCGCGTCCGCCGAAGCGACGTTGACGGCCGTCGTGCCCAGCGCCTCGGCGATTTTGTTCGCCACGTTTTCGGTCATGCCCGTCGTCGAACCGTAGATCACGTTGATTTTCATTTTCGTTGTCCTTTCATCAGCTTGCCTTTTCGGACGCGAACCAGACGCTCCTGAAAAAGTAAGCCGAGTATAACACTATGGACTGTCGTCGTCAATAGCCATGACTAACTTTTGGACTGGTTGCAGAAACTACAATCCCTGACCCGTCCACGGTCTAGGACTCCCGTCCACGACGTTGAACGGTGCGGAGAACGGCCACGCGAGGGTCTTCTTCCTACTCCTCTCATCGAAGTACGTCGCCTCGACCTTCTTCATAGCGACATTATATCGCAGGAAGCCATGCGGGAGGCACACGTCGATAAGGGTTATGGTAGAATGTGTTTGGGCAAATTCGAAGATTGCACGCATACGAAGTCTCGTCGCGAACGTCTTGTCGAACATGCAACCCTTGTCCACGAAATTTTGAACGAGCATGAAAGAGAGTGAACGCATATGATACGAATTCTCCTGAAACCGAACGCGCCAATCGCCGCCTGTCTGATGACGCTGGCGATGTTTTCCGTCTCTGGCGGTGACATCTACCAACAACACTTCAAGCAGGTGCTGACTTACGACGCGCCTGACAAAACGCCCATCATCTACGAAGGTTGGAGCCGCAGTACGAACGCCGCCGCGCAGGACTACTGTCTGTACCTCGACATCCACTACGCCGACGGTACGCCGCAGTGGGGTGTACGAGCGGAGTTTTCGCAGGGAACGCACGACTGGGAACTTGCGCGGGGTATCTTCGTGCCCGCGAAACCCGTCAAGTCCATCGAGTTCTTCGCCTTTCTCCGCAAGGGGAACGGCACGGCCGCGTTCAAAGACCTCAAACTCGAACGGCGCACTCCGGAAAAAGGCCTGGCGTTTTCGTCCGTCCGCCGGACCAACCGCCCCTACGTGGATGGTGACGAAGTGGAAAGCCGTGTCTGGGATGGTCATGGTATCGTCACGAAATGGCAGACGACCGAAGGACATTGTGGCGCAACGTCACCTCTGCCGCCGGAGGGGTGGCGGGTCTGGACGGCCGATTCGATGGATCGCGTCACGCCGCTCTCGTTCCCTGTCGACAAACGCCGCGCCGGTATCGACCTCGACCTTGCGCGAAACGAATCCGAAAGCGCGCAGATCGTCGTCTCAACGGGACGCGCTTGCGAATGGACGCAGGGGAATCTTGCGCTTTCGCCGTTGAAACAGGCGGACGGCACGCCACTGAAAGGTTCGTTCACCTGGCAGCGCGTCGCCTATCTCGCCCGCCGCAGCGGCTACGCGCCGCATCCGTTCGGCCCGCCCGACAACGAGAAATGGTTCGCCGATCCGCTCTTCCCGCCCGCGCCGTTCCGTGTGCGGAAAGGTGGTTCGCAAAGCCTGTGGCTGACCGTACGGGCGGACGCCGAGGCACGGCCCGGCCTCTACACGGGCACGGTGACCGTCTCCGAGCAAGGCGCCGTCAAGTCCGTCGTTCCCGTGTCCGTCCGCGTTCGCAACGTCGTACACCCGACCACGTTCGGCATGGAAACGGCGTTCTGCGTCATGGACGGTTTCACGCGCGCGCAGTATCCGGCGGATCGCTACGCGGAGATGCGCCGTCAGTCATGGGATCTCATGCTCGACCATCGGCTCAACCCCGACGACATCTCCCGCACGACCCCGCCGCCCATCGCGGATCTGCTCTACGCCCGCAGTCGCGGCATGAACCGTTTCAACATCCTGAACCTCGTGCCACCGCCGGAGGACAAAAACGCGAAATGGGTCTGCTACTCGCCCGCCGCCGCCACGGAGACGCCCGAATTTTACGACTACGTCAAGCGGACGCTCACGCCCTACGTGGCCGAACTGCGCCGCAACGGCCTCATCCCCTACGCCTACCTCTACGGTTTCGACGAACGTGAACACACCTACTATCCCGGCATCGACCGCCTCTGGAAACAGTTGAAGCGCGACTTTCCCGACATTCCGGTGATGACGACGGCGATGATGTACCGCGACATGGCGAACGGCAAGGACTACCCCTGCCTGAATACGACGGACTGGTTCTGCCCGCTTTCGTCCGTCTACAAACCCGACCTTTCCGCGAACCTGCGCACACAGGGCAAGCGCGTGTGGTGGTACACGTGCTGCGGTCCTCAGTACCCGTTCGCGAACATGGCCTCCTACGAATACCCGCCCATTGAGGGACGCCTCCTCGCGTGGATGATGTCCCTCTACCGCGTGGACGGTCTGCTCTTCTGGCACGTGAACTTCTGGAACGGACAGAAACTCATCGATCCGTCCGACACGTTCTGTCCGGACTGGAACACGTACAGCACCCTCCGAATGCCGGGCGACGGCGTGTTCCTCTATCCGACGCAGACGGGCATCGTGCCGTCCATCCGCCTCGTGCAGATGCGCGACGCCGTGGAAGACTTTGAACTCCTGCAACTGGCGGCGCAGAAAGCGGGACACGCGGCCGCCGACGCGGTCACGAAGACGCTCGTGAAGTCGATGACCGACTACTCACGCGACCCCGTGGCGCTCCGTGCCGCGCGCGCCCGCCTCGCCGATCTGGTCGAAGGTCGTTAATCCCGCCGGCCGCCGACGTCAACCTTAGGGCGCGTCGGCGGCGACGAGTTCGTACAGGTACGTGGCGTTCGCCGGATCGGCAGCCACGTCGGCCGTGAAAGAGAGTCGCCCATCCGCCTGACGCGCAGGAACGCGACGCACCCGCGTACCCGTGGCATCAAGCGCCCAGACCGTCCAGTCACCCGCCGCCACGGCCAGCGACACGTCCGCCCGTCCCGCGCGCATGAGATGCGGCAGACGGCCCCACGCGAGCAGGATGCGCCGGCCGGCATCCGCATAGCGGATGTCCGTGTTCTGCACGTCCGTGAGATGCGTCAGCAGGATGTGACGCGACGCGGCCAGCGGCGCATCGTCGAGCGAACTCGCCCAGATTGTCGCTGCGCCGCCGGAGAGTTCGGCCATGAAACCTTGTGCACCAATCCGCCCGCGTTCGGCGAATCCGCCTTTCGTGCACGGCGTGTCCAGCGTAAACGCCCCGGCGGTCGCGTCGATCGACACGCCGCCCGTCGGCCGCGCCCGCAGACGCGTCTCCGTCGCGGCCGTCGGTGCGGCGGGATAGACCGCCAGCGTCTCCATGCCGGCCGGCATCTTGTCCGCCACGCAGATCCCCAACTTTGTGTGCCACGCCGCCCAGTCAAGCGCCCAATACGGCGCAAGCGAACCGGGGTTCTTCTTCGTGTCCGCCACCTTCGCCGGCGGGAAGAGGAACGCGCCATCGGCTTCGGCCGGCGTAAGATCGCCGCGCAGGAAGAGGCAGATCGACGCGCGTTCCGCCGCAAGGCCGAGCGGGTCGCCGCTCATGTCGAAGTAGCCGAGCGGCTTGCTGTTCAACAGCCCCGACCGACCGTGCGCCCATGCAAAGCGTAGAAGGCCGGCCCAGTCCTGACGCGCGGCGAACGCGCCCGTGAGGATGCCGCCCACGCCACGGAAGCGGCCGGGCGCGGAGAAGTTGTATTCGGTCGTCGTGAACGGCAGCCCGCGCGGGCGCGTGCTCGCCAGACGCTGCGTCCCCAAATCCGAACCCAGCAGCGGATTCGTGTTGGGACAACTGGAGGGCAGACTCCAGTCACGTCCGATGAAACGCGGATGGTCGACATAGAAATGGTCGTCCGAGTAGTCGAATTCCTCAGCGCGGACTTTCTCGCCGGGTGGATCGTCTTCCCAGAAATAGTTGTTCATGTTTGTCATGAGGCCGCGATAGCCAATCTCCTCGCGCAGGAACGCCCGCACCCGCCGTGCAAACTTCTGTTCACAGGCCGCCAGCGTCTCCCGCGAGTAATCTTTCAAGAGGCCAAATTCGCGTCCGCCCCACTGGACGCCCGCCATATTGCCCTCGTTCACGAGCGAGAGCAACGCCATCGCCGGCTCGTCCGCAATCCGCCGGCCCGTGTGCGGATTCACGTGCGTGAGGAAATTCCGCGCAAAGGCCAGGTAGTTCGAGTACGCCCCTTCATGGACTTGGACGAGATACTTGAACACGCTCATCGGGACATCGCCATCGCGGTCGATGCCGATGGCGCGGTAGGCGATTGGACGGCGCGAAACGAACAAGTCGGTCGTCATGTAGATGCCGTTGTCGATACAAGCGACCACCAAGGCGTCGAACTTCGCCATCGCGTCCGAGTTGAGTTCAACCGACCCGTGCGCCGCATCCTGCTTGACAAGCGACGCCTCATGGTGGTGGAAGCGAAGCGCGTTGTATCCGAGCCGACGCAGATTTGCCGCGAACGCGCGCGCCTCGTCGGGCGACGGCGTGTTCGCATCGCCGCAGACGTTGACGCCGTAGAAGCGCACGGGTACGCCCGGCCGCTGCTCGAACTCGAAATGCTCGCCCTTCGCGACGACGCGCCCCCATTTACCCGCCGGGGCATCCGTACCGCGTATCCGCGAGAAGTCGAGCGCACTTCCTTCCTTCACGGCGAACGAGGATGTGAACGGAATCCACTCCTTCCCCGCCACGAGCGTCTGCGGGCCAACTTCGCGAAACGCGAGCGGCCGCGCGCTGTACACGCGCACGTCGAGCCGCGCCCCCGTCGCATCGGGAACAAACGCGAAACCGAGCACGTATTTGACAAGCCCCCAGTCGCGTACCTTGCGCAGAGACGTCGCCACGGGCGCGGAAAAAGCGAGACGCATCTGGACAGCTCCCTGCGCATCCTTCAAAACGAGATTCTGGACACGCTTTTCAAAAACGGCACCAAACGCATTCGTCAGCGCGAGAACGCCCGTGCCGACATCCGTCTCCAACACGGCATCCGCGTACTGCGGCAGGGGGAGGGACGTTTCCAACGTGACCCGCGCCGAGCGGCTGGCATCGTCGTCCGCCATGCGGTAGACGGCGGACACGCCGCCGTCAGCCGTCGGTGTAAACCGCGCCTCGCCCCGCACACGCGGCTTGTCCGCCTTCTTCGCGTCTGGAATAAAGTGGAATGCGTGCGCCGCCTGGGCGGGCGCATTGAAGTCGTCCTCCAGCGGAAAGCGCGTCGACCAGCCGGCCTTGAGACACGGCTGGAGCAGAATGCCCGGCGCGGGCAGTTCAAGCGAACCCGCATAGCCGCCCAACGCGGCCGCGCCGTCCTCCGTCGGCGCGGCCGAACAAACCATCCCCGCGCCCATCGCGCAGACCAACACCACGCAACCAATCCAACTCGTCCACTTCATTGTTTCAATCCTTTCCTTTCAAATTCCGACTGCCGCGACGTTTCCGAAAAAGGCTTCAAAAAGTCAAACGCCTCCCCGACAAAGTACAGCGGTAAAATCCGAATGTCGCCCAAGGAGCCAAAATTCTCCTCTGACGCACGTACTGCCAAACGAAATCCCTTTTCCGCCATCAGAAGATGCAAACTTTTCATCGCACCAGACTTGCCGGACTTGATTTCAACAGGCACAATATGCGAATCGAACTGAACCACGTAGTCGACTTCGGCATTCGACTCCCGAGCGTCCCGCCGCCAATAGAACAGACGGTTGTCGTGGAAAGGCGTTCCGGCCTTTTTCAATTCAAGCCCGGCAAACATTTCGGCCAGTTTGCCACGATTGACAAACTTCACCGCCGGATCAGTCGCCCAATTCGCGACATCCAATCCACTTTCCCGCAGATAAAGCCCCGTGTCGAAGAGAAAGAACTTCACGTCTTTCGTCTTCAGATCGGCTCCCAGCGGAATGCCGTTCGCATGTGTACAGTCGACGCGGACAACCAGTTTCGCACGTTCCAAAAGTTCGACGGCGTTCTTCGACTGCGCATAGGAGAGCGAAAGAAGGGAATCGGAATAGACGAATTTTCCACCCGTCTGACGCACAACCGAAGAGAGTACATTCCGCACGACGTCCGGCGCAAGGCGCGTTTTGTATTTCCCGAAATCCGCTTTAAGCGAAATCAGAATATCATCCTGCTCGGCTTGAGCCGCCACGTAGCTTTTCGTCTCCACATAGCGGAGCACCGCCCCCGGCATTCCGCCGACGATAAGAAAGGCCTTAAGATAATCCAGCATACGCTGATGCGCGATTGCGCTCAGCGGCTTGTCGAACGTCGCCCGACGGGCATGGGACAACGCAAGTTCGCCCCCCAAGGCACCAACAAATTCCGAGAACGACAACGGGTAGACGAAAAGGTTGCGAATCCGCCCCACGCCAAAATCGCTCAAATCCTCGAAGACGAATTCCAGCAATGACCCTGCGGCAATAACATGCAGGGACTGCCATTCTTCGTAGAAGAACCGAAGCGCCGAAATAGCCCGTGGACATTCCTGGATCTCGTCGAAGAACAGCAACGTCTTCCCTGGAATAACAGGCGTACCGAACTGCAGTTCGATTTCCGCGACAATTGCATCGATTTTCAAATCCCCGGCAAAGGCCTCACGGATCTTCACATCACGCTCGAAGTTGATTTCGACGTAGTGGGCGAACGACTCCGCAAGATGACGCACGGCCGTGGTTTTACCCGTCTGCCGCCCACCACGCAGCAAGAGCGGTTTGTGTCCCGCATCCTCACGCCACTCCACAAGTGCCGCATCTATGTTTCGTTTGATGTACATTGAGAAAATCGCTAGATTTACGTATCAGTGGGTGATTATAACAAAGCCCCCGCCAGTCGGCAAGGGGCTTTGGGGAAACATCCCACGAAAATCGGCACATGTTTTGAACCGTATGTCACGAAAATCGGCACATGATTCAGACCCTATGTCGCGAAAATCGGCAGATTGTCAGTAGGCGGAGACCTTGCTGTACTTGTTCTGCGCCTTCATCGCGGCTGTGAGCGCCGCAATCTCTTCGTCGGAGAACGCGCCCTTCTTGACCGTGACGGACTTGAGCTTCGGGCAGGTCTTCAAGCATTCGAGCGACTTCACGCCCTTCGCGTTACGCAGAGCGACGTTCTTCAGCGCAGGATGTCCCGCCAGCGCCTCGAAGTTCTGGACTTCGCCCGACCGACGACCTCCCGTGACGACGAGCGTGTCGAGATTGGGAAGGCTCTTCACGAACGACAGGTCGACGGTCCCCGGCCAGTCCGACACGTCGACCTGCGTGAGCGTCGTCAGCGTCCCGATGACGGCCAGATTGGCGTAGACATTGCCCGGAAGCTCCAGGCGTTCGAGCTGCTTGCAGTTCGCGAGGAACGAGAGGTCCGGCGTGCCGGAGGTCTTCATCTGCCAGGAGCGGAAGTATTTCAGGTTCGGAAGCGCGGAAATCGGAGAGAAGTCGTCGATCTTCTCCGCAAAAACCCGCAGTTCCTCCATCTGCGGCACGTTGCGGCACCACTCAAGCGACGTCATCTTCGTCAGACCGCCATGGAATTTCTTCACCTGCTTGAGCGCGCCAAGCGTGTCGAACGTCGCCTGATCCCCCTTGACCGCGTAGTAGCAGATCTTCTCCAGTTTCGGCAGGGCGGCGAGCGGCGCAAACGACGTGACCGTCGCCCCGTAGCAATCCACCTCCTTCACGTTGGGAAGCGTCGCGACGGGCGAGAGATCCTGCAGCTTGCAGTAGCGCAGGAGCAACCGCTCGACCTTGGGGAGACCCGCCAGCGGCGACAGATCCGACACGTCCACGTTGTTGATGTCGAGAGTTTTGGCGTTCTTGAGGAGCGCCAGCGGGGCGAGCGTCTTGACGCCGCCGCGCTTGCCGTCGATCTTGACCTCGCGGACGTCCGGCATCTGGTAGATCGCCGCCGCAATCGTGGCGTCGTCCACACCATCGACAAACCGCAGCACCGTGCTGCCGACGTTCTTCACCTTCGCCTTCGCTTCGGCGATCTGCTCCGGCGTGGCCGGCTTCTTGAACGTCATGGCGCCGTAATTGAACACCGGTACGGCCGTGTCGCCCGAGGTCGTCCGCGCGTTCGCGAACGCCGACGGATCGGCGGCGGCGGCCATACTTGACAGGCTACAGACAAATCCGCCATTGATGGAAGGGAGAGCCGCGCCCATTGCGATAGCGGCGAACAGAATTGATTTGATGTTCATATGAATCCTTTCTGAGAACCTGTACTCTACGCTTGAACAGCGCCCTGTGTTTCCGCCTGGACCTTCGCGGCCGCCGCTTTCTTCTTTTTCAGGAAGAGGGCGACCATGCCTCCGGCCGCCACCAGCAGGGCGATGCCGAGAACCGGACGATAGAAAAGCCACGCGATCGCGATCGTCACGAGCGCACACGGCAGGGAGATGAAGAAGGAGACGATGCTCGTGCCCATGCCCACGACGTTGCCGAGAACCGGCAGCACGTCGCCCAGCACGGCAAACGGCTTGAAGACCTTCTGCAGACCGAAGAACATCAGGAGGAAGCCACCCAGACGGATGAGCCAGCACATGATCACGTTGGCCTGGTGGGCATCCGCAAACATCTCCGACGCCTCCTTGATGCCGTCGGACATCATCTGCAGCTTCTTCCCGTTCTTGGCCGTGTAGGCGACGAACGTGTCGCCCTTCTGCTTGGCGATGAGCGAAACGTCGTGCGGCACGACGTAGGTGTAGGTGACACGCACGTCGCCCAGGCGCGGCATTGCCACGACGTCACGCGTGTTGTTCGGATTGTTGCGCGTCTCGGTGTTCGGCACGTAGATGACGTTGCCGCGAATGAGCGTGCGCGGAACCGGACAGACCGTGTTCGTCGGAATCATGTACGGCTGCATCCCGCCGATCGACGCGATCTGGCTCTCGTTCAGGCGGAACGCGCCAAACGTGACGTTCTGGGCGACCTTCTTCTCCTCGGTGAACTCCATGGGAGGATTCTCATGTCCCGCCTCCTTGAACCCCGACGAATCGATCGCCGACGAACTCCACGCCATCTTGTAGGAGTAGGTGGTCGTGGTCGTCTCGCTGCCACCGACGTTCTTTTCCTTCTTGACCTGCTTCTCCTCTTTCCACTGGTACATCTCGACTTCGCGCACCAGCTTGATCGCCGTCGTGCTGATACCGAACGCCTCGTCGACCAGGACGTCCTTCGTGTCGGCCTTGCCCGTCATGTGGACGAACTTGCCCTCGTTTTCAGGATCGACCTTCGCGTTGGACTGGACTGACACGCAGGCGCCTTCCCCCTCTTCGAGCGCCTTGCGCGTCTTCACCGTGTTGCCCTCGTTCCAGAAGAGCACGGGGAATCCCGCGATGAACATCCCCACGCCGAGCAAGACGCCCTTCATGGCGCCGCCCACGCGCGAACTCCAGCTTTCCGTTGTCGTTTCCGTCACAGCCATTTCAAACCTCCTGTTGTCGTTTCGTCACTGATTTCACTTGATTGCCTGAGCGCCCTTTTCGGGCATTGCGCCGAAAAGCTTGAGCGCCATTTCCAGCGGATAGCGGTTGCAGAACATGTCGCACTGCGTCTTGATCGTTCCCTGCATCGGGAGGCCGACCGCCTGGCGAAGGGCGTTGAGCTTGCCCTCGTCGAGTTTCGCCGTCTCCGAGTACTTCATGGTCAGGAACGCATTCAGGAACTTCGCGTCCAAACGACCCTCGAACACCTTGGGGTCCTTGAGGTCGACGTTGTCCTCGATCGATTCGATGCCGTCCGTTCCCTCCAGGTCCTCAAACTCGTCGACGCGTACCTTGGCGATCGACGGCGAGACGGTCATCTGCACGTCGCTTTCGCGGTTGAGGAAGAAGACGTTGCCGTCCAGCTTCGTGGTCATCTCCTTCGAGCGGCCCTTCGTGTTGTCGTAGCCGGCAAGGACGTTGAGGCCGATCACGTTGTCGCTGATGTCGGCAGCGACGCCCGTGTTGTTGCGGACGCCGTAGCCCATGCTGGCGAGGTCGTTCTTCGTGCTCCACGTGAAGAGCACCGTGTTGTTCTCGAACTCCCATTCGACCGCCGGCTTCCAGCCGGGCTTGGGATTGTTGGGGCCGTTCTCGGGAACGGGCTGGGAACAGAAGACGTTCGCGCCGATCATGCGGTTGTTGCAGAAGACGCAGTTCTCGACCTCGACCTTGCCCGCGTACCACGTCAGCTGGAGCGCGGCGTTGCCGCCGTTCACGAACGCGCAGTTCTTGACTGCGATCTTGCCCGTGGCGCGGTTCTGCGTGGCGGTGTAGATCATGTAGCGGTCGGGCGACGGATTCTTGTCCGCCGGATTCTTCGCCGGCCCCTGCAGCCACATGCCGGTCTCGACGCCGTCAGGCTTGCCCTTGAACGCATGGTAGGAGTTCGCCTGGCCCTCGTCGAAGATGAGTCCGTCGAACACCATGTTCACGTCCGTCGGCGTGTCCTTCTGCGGAAACTCGATGTGGAAGACGCCGCGCCCGCTGCCCTTCTTCGAGTTGTTCTCGTTCTGGGCCTGGAAGAGCGTCCGGTGCTTGAGCGGATCGCGCGTCGCAAAATCCGGCGCATAGCCGCCGATGATGGAGACGGCCTTGTCGATCTTGAACCAGTTCTGCTTCATCTTGCCGGGATAGACTCCCTCGGCCACGTGGATCGTGTCGCCATGCTGGGCCTTTTCAAGCGCCTTCCAGAGATTCTTGAGCGGAGCCTCCTTCGTGCCCGCGTTCTTGTTCTTTCCGCCCGCAAGCGATACATAGATGTCGCCCGCCGAAACGCCGGCCACGCACATTGCCGCAACGAATGCGGCCATTGCCTTTTTCATTCTTTTCTCCGATCTTGTTTCGTTGTCAGTTCGTTCTGTTCAGTCAGTTCAAAAAACATGGCCTACACGCCATCGCACGACCGTACGCGCCCCCTTGGAACGGACACCCCGTGCCGATATCGGTAATATAGCCATTTTTTTTTTCTTCTGTCAAACGCGGTAGGCGAACGCCACATATGAAACTGACAGCCCGCCGGCTTTTTATTTACGTGCCGGCGGCGGCGAGCGCGCGGATGCGGCGCGACGTGCGGACGGCGCAGAACTGCTTGCCGCACATGGAGCAGTGGTCGTCGTCGTGCGCCTCGTCCGTGAACGCGCGCGTCTTGAGCCAACGCGCCCGGGCGCGGGCCGGGTCGAGGCAGAGCGCGAACTGGCGGTCCCAGTCGAAATCCGCCCGTGCCCGCGCCATCGCGTCATCGCGTTCGCGCGCGCCTGGCAGTCCCCGCGCCACGTCCGCCGCGTGGGCGGCGATCTTGTAGGCGATGCAGCCCTGGTGGACTTCCTCGCCGTCGGGCAGCCCCAAATGTTCGGCGGGCGTCACGTAGCAGAGCAGCGACGCGCCATACGTCGCGGCGGCCGTCGCGCCGATGCCCGACACGATGTGGTCGTACCCCGGCGCGATGTCCGTCGTGACCGGACCCAGCACGTAGAACGGCGCCTTTCCGCAGACGCGCTGCTGGCGTTCCATGTTCATCTGGATTTCGTTGAACGGCACGTGGCCGGGCCCCTCCACCATCACCTGGACGCCCCGCGCACGGCAGCGGGCGACGAGTTCGCCCAGCACGTCCAGCTCGCCGAACTGCGCGGCGTCGCTGGCGTCCGCCAGGCATCCCGGCCGCAGTCCGTCGCCCAGCGACACCGTCACGTCGTGCGCCGCCAGAATGTCCATCACCGCGTCCCAATGCGTGTAGAGCGGATTCTCGGCCTTGTTCTCCATCATCCATTCCGCCATGATCGCCCCGCCACGCGAGACAATGCCCATGATCCGCTTCATCGCCAGCGGGATGTGGCGCAGCAGCAGACCCGCATGAAGCGTCATGAAGTCCACGCCCTGTTCCGCCTGGGCGCGAATGACGTCCAGCAGGAACGACGGGTCCATGTGCGGGATGTCCCCTTCCAGACGTGAAATCGTCTCGTAGACGGGCACCGTGCCGAGCGGACGCGGGCTGGCGTCGAGCATTCCCTGGCGGATGGCCCTCAAGTCGTCCGAGCCGACGGACAGATCCATCACGAAGTCCGCCCCCGCCGCAAGCGCAATCTGCAGTTTCTCCAACTCGTCGCCCTTCCCCGAATGCGTCACGCTCCGTCCCAGATTGGCATTGATCTTCGTGGTGAACATCCGCCCCACGCCGACGGGCCGCGCCGTCACATGGTGGATATTCAGGGGAATCACGGCTTCGCCCGACGCGACGGCCGCACACACGGCCTCCACACTTACGTTTTCGTCCGCCGCGACGATTTTCATCGCCCCGGTCACAAGGCCCTGACGGGCCGCCTGTACCTGCGTCATCTTTTCCTCCGCCGGCATTATCCGGTTCAGGTTCTCGGGTTTGATCTCAGCCGGTCGCACACTCGTGCGCCAGCACCCCGTACGCATAAATACTACCACATCCACCGCCCACCCGTCTAGATGGGCCGTCGTTTTTTTGGCTCTTCTGATACTTTTTTTCTTTCGGCATCCGCATGAATCGCTTCATGCCCCCCCCTCCAAAACGTGTCCCCGTCCTCTTGCATGGAATTCGTCCGCACCATAATCTCATTTCAACGCCCATCGTAAGCGGCTTCTGCGTTTCAACTTTCGTCCGTACCATGCGGTGGTTATTCCATGTCCATGAAAATATGATACACTTTCTGAAACATTTAAACGAGAATGTCATATAAAAACGAGAACAACCATATGCGCGAGAGAAGTACGTTTCCTCTGGCGGGGAGGGCCTCGCCGATCCGTTCCCATGCCAACGACATGGGGCGTATGCGCGTTGTCTCGTTACACGTCTTCCGTATCGAGTTGAGGTGACGCCGTGCCGACGGGAATCTGGACATCCTTCCTGCTCGTACTCGCCGGCATGACGACCGTCGCATGGCTTGTCGCGCGCGTGCACGAGGGCGGCGTGCGCCCCGTGCGCGGCCTCGGGGCGTTCTTCGGGAGGCAGCCGAAGGCCGTCCGTGTCCTGCTCGGCGCGTTCTTCCTCGTCCTGTGGATTGTAGCAGGCGCCAAGCCAGACGGCGTGGCGGGACGCCCCGCCCTACCGGATGCCAATTCGGTAGGGCGCGACGTCCCCGTCGCGCAAGACGCTGAGCCATGGGCGGACTTCACGCCCGTCGCCTCGACGAACGCGGCGCGGACGCTGACGGCGGAGGACTTCGCGCGCGGCTTCGTGATGTACCGCGTCGGCACGGGCGAGGCGTTCGACTTCGCCGCGCCGCCCGGTGCGACGGTCTGCGCCGACTGGGAGGCGTTCGGCGCGGCGGAGGACTGGTTCTACCTTGCGTTTACGAACTGGGCGTTCCGCGTCGGCACGAACGAGGCGAGCCGCTTCCGCGTCTTCTCGTTCGGGCAGGTCGACCCCTACGCGCCCCATCCCCATGCGAGTCCGCACGACCTGTCGCGGGGCGGCGGGGCGGGACGCCCCGCCCTACCGGAGGGCAATTCGGCAGGGCGCGACGTCCCCGTCGCGCCGCGCCTGTGGCCGTTCAAGGCGACGCTCGGCGTCGTGCCGCGCGCGAACTGGCCGCTTATCGCCGGCAACGGGAACGCGACGTTGGAGGCTGAACTTGCGCCGAGCCGGTTCTGGCATTTCGCCACGCCGTCGAACACGCTCCTGCTGACATGGCAGAACGTCCTTTTCGGACGCCGCGCGGACGCGCCGCTTTCGTTCCAGGCGGAGCTGTGGCCGGAGGGACGGTTCATGTACCGCTACGACCTGTCGCGGTGCGGCGGGGCGGGACGCCCCGCCCTACCGGAGGCCAATTCGGCAGGGCGCGACGTCCCCGTCGCGCCAGACGGCGAGGTCACGAACGTCCTCGTGGGCGCGTCGCTCGGCGGCCCCGCGTGGACGACGAACGCGCTCCCGACGGACGTCACCTCGATGGCGTTCCATCCGCTTTCCGCAGAGGACGCCGCGGACCCCGACCGCGACGGCGACGGACTCCCCCTCGCCGACGAACTGTTCGTCCACGGCACCGACCCCGACCTCCGGGACACGGACGGCGACGGCGTGTCCGACGGCGACGAGGTCGCGGCGGGGACGGACCCGCTCGTCCGCGACACGGACGGCGACGGATTCCCCGACGGCACCGACGTCAATCCGCTCGCCGCCGATGCATGGACGGATACGGACGGCGACGGCTTTCCCGACGACTGGAAGGACGGCTGGTTCGGTACCAACGCCACGGCCGCCGCGTCCGGCGACGCGAACGCGGACGGCGTCTCCAACATCGCGTCCTTGCTGATCGGCCTCAACCCCGTCGCGCCGCCGACGGACGACTTCGCCTCCGCATACGGCGGCAGGACGCGGGAGGTCAACGCCTGGGAGATCTCGCCCGCCGCGTTCGACTTCGCCCGGCCGGAGGGCCTTACGAACATAATCTCGCGCACGTTCGCCATTGGACGTGAAAGCCCGTGGGAGCAGTTCTTCGTCTCCTCCCGCCCCGACATGGCGGGCGGCTGGGAATCGGCCGACGTCGCGATCCTCTACGGCCTCGGCGGCGAACCGGCGACGAACGCCGCGCCGTCCGCGTCCGGCGACTCCTGGCGTCTTCCGCTCGGCGGCGCGATGCCGCAGTCCGTCACCTTCCGCATCGTGGCGACGGGCGACGCGCCGCGCCTCTCCGCGCCGCTCCACCTCCTGCGCTGGACGCCACGCGTGGAGTTCCTGCCGTCGGCGAACGTGACGGTGGTCGGCGCGACGAACGGCTGCACGTACGCGGCCGCGAAGCGCAAGCCGGACACCGGCGCATACGAGGTGCCGTTCCGCGCCGACACGTCGAAGATCCCCCGCCGCGCGGGAGTCGACGCCGCCATTGCGGCAGATCTCGCAAGGCCGCCCGTGGGATGCGTGTCGGTTTCGGAAGGAACGCCGCGCGCGTTCACGGCGTCCGATCCGCTCCTGGCGGACCTGCCCCGCGAAGGCACGAACCTGCCGAAGCGGCTGCTCTTCTACGGCATCGACTTCAGCCGCACGGGCGCGGTCTCCTCCGGGCCTCGTTCTTCGCAGTTCGCAAGCCCGTACCCGCTCTCCTCCTCGTCCCTCCGGAAGGCGTTCCACGCCGCGACCGGCGGGACGGCCGACGGCGGCGTGACGCTGACGCTCTCGCCGGACGTGCCGGAGCTCGGCTACGTCACCGGCATTCCCGCCCTGCGCGGCGGGCTGCGGTCTCGCGGTCTCGCCCGTAGCGGATCGAAGGGGGGAACGGTCCTGCCGCCCGCGACCGTCACGCCCACCGTGTTCGACGTCCCCTGCACCAACGACACGCACGAGGTGGAATGCGGATATCCGGAAGACCACGACGAGACGCACGACGAGGAAGATAGTCCCAAAGGTGAAAACGGGGACGACGACGACGAGTGCGGGTGCGGCGACGGCGGTCCGTCCCTCGGCTCGTTCCGCATCCGCATCCCGTTCGGCGAGTCCGCGAAGGACGAGAACCTCGGCTACCTGTGGATGGCCGTCGAGGGGCCGGTCGCGATCACGCCCTCCGCGTTCGGCGTTCTCGCCGCCCAGGGCGTGTCCGTGGCGACGAACGCAAACGGGACGCTGTCCATATCCTGCGCGTCCGCCGGCGGCAAGGCGCTCATGGCGACGAACACCGCGCACGGCGTGGCGATCCCCGTCTGGAACGCGAGCGGGAGGTTCGAGTCGCAATGGGAGGTGTGGAACGAAGACGGCGACGCGTCGCGCATCCGCGTGAGGCGCGTGACCGTCCTCGGAAACGCCACCGTCGACGAGACGTACGCCACGTGGACGGACGACGCGCCGGCCGTGTTCGGCGGGACGCGCCCCTCCGCGACCGTCTGGGAGAAGTCCGACAACATCCGGGGCGTGACGAAGACGCGGCACGCGTGGCGGGATGAAGAGGAACCCGACTTCGTGTCCGACGAGTACGACGAAACCTTTCTCGACGGCGGCCTCGTCCGCGCCGAAGAGCGGACGTATGCGAAGGTCGGCGCGGGGGCGGCCGCCCGCCGCCGCCTCGTGCGCACCTGCGGCTACGACGAGAACGGCTGGCACGAGACCGTCCGCGCCTACTGGTGCGACACCGACCACCCCGGCCGCCATGCGAGGTTGAAGTCCGTCCGATCCGACCGGCGGCCGTGGGCGTACTTCGACTACGACGCATCCGGACGGGAGACCGTCCGCGTCGAGCAGCTGGACGGCTCGCCGTTCCCGGAACTCGCCGGCGTGTCGCCTGACGCCGTGCTGCCGCAGGGATGCTCCGCGAGGGTGACCGTGACGGACTGCACGCCGCGGGAAGGCGACGACGCGCACCGCAACGACTCGTTCGAGCCGCGCGAGATCTCGGTCTATGTCCGCAAGGGCAAAGACGCACCGATCCTCGTTTCGCACGAGGCAAGGACGTACACGCGGGAGATGGACGCGTCCGGGAATCCCCTCCGCCGCATCGCGAGGACGGTCGGATTCGGCGGCGCGACGCGCACGGAGACGACGGTCGAGTACCCGCAGGACGGCGCGGTCCCGTCGCGTCTGCGCGGCCTGCGGACGCTCGTGCCGAACGCGGACGGCTCCGAGACGGCGACCGCGTACGCGCTCTCGAACGGCCGCCTCGTCGCCACGGCGCACACGACCTTCAACGGCGTCGAGCGGCTGACGTACACGCGGACGGTCACGGACGCGGCCCACCGTCTGCCGCTCCGCGAGGAGACGCGGCTTTCCTCCGACGGCTCCCTCCTCGAATGGTCGGAGCGAACCTACGACGACGTCCGGCGGCGCCGCTCGGTCGTTTATTCCGACGGCACGTCCGAGACGAACGCCTGGTCGTGCTGCCGTCTCCTCTGGCGGCGCGACCGCGAGGGGCGCAAGGTTCTCCGCTCGGCGCAGACCGGCACGGATTCGCTCTACCACGCCGAGGAGGACGTGTGGTTCTCGGACGTGTCGACGGACGGCGCGTACCGCGTCGTGCGGCACTTCTTCGACGGCTTCGGCCGCGAGACGAACGCCGTGACATACGCCGGCACCATGCCCGGCGAGGCCGTTTCACCGTCCCATACGTCCCAGTTGCCCCAAACGACCCAGAAAACCACAACCTACCTCGACGATTGGCTTGGTGGCTATTCCGAGACCACCGACGAGCGCGGCGCGGTCACGACGCGCTGGCGTTCGTCAAGTTCAGACAGCGAAAGCCGGGGCGAGACAGTCCTCACCAACGGGACGGACGTCCTGACCACGACAACCACCGCCTACCGCAACGGCGGAATGACGACAAGGCGCGAGTGGATGGAGGAATCGGCCCAATCGTCCTACAGGTGGACGGAAGAGCGCCGCTTCACGGACTACGCCGCCGACGGAAGGCGCATCGAGTACGTTGTCACTGAATCGTCCGACTGTGGCATCGTCACGAACTCCGTCTCGACATACGACCAGATCGGCCGCCTCGTCTCGTCCGCCGTTCCCGGCGCGAACGGCGCGACGCTCGTCACCTCCAACGCCTACGACGGCGCGACGGCGCGGATCCTCGCGTCGATGCGCCACGCGCCCGGACTCGCGCCGCGCACGACGCGGGTCCTGTACGACGGGTGCGGCGAGCAGGCCGGGACCGTCCTCGACGGCGTGACGAACCGCACGGACGTCTCGTACGAGAAGGTCTCGAACGCCTGGTGGCGCGTGACGACGAACCGCACCGTCGGGCCGGACACGAACGCCGTCACCGTCGTCAGGGAGCAGGTGTCGGGACTCGGCGGCGGGCTTCGCGGACGCACGGCGTCGATCGACGCGGCCGGGCTTGAGACCCGTTCGGAAAGGACGTTCGACGAAGGCACGGGAATCGAGACGGAGGGCGAAACCGCCTCCGACGGGAAGTGGAAGGTCGTCCGCAGAAGGCACGGCCTTGCCGTCGAAACCGAGACCGCCGCCGGGCGGACGGTCAACTTCTACGACGGCTTCGGGCGCGTCGTGCGCGTGGCGCGTTCCGCCGGGCCGGACGCGCCTCTCCGGCCCGTGTCGCGGACGGAATACGCGCCCTGGGGCGACGTGACCGCCGTCGAGACGTTCACGAACGGGACGGAGGCCGTGCGGGAATCCTACGGCTACGACGCGTTCGGAAACCGCACGTCCGCCACCGACGCGCTCGGCAATGCCGTCCTCAGGATCTTCGATCCATTTGGCAACGTGACTGCCGAATGGGGCGCGACCTACCCCGTCGAAATGGATTACGATTCGCAGAACCGCCGCGTCGCCCTGCGCACCACGCGCGACGGCACGGCGTGGGACGAGACGCGCTGGACGTACGACGCGGCGACGGGCGCCTGCACGTCGAAGACCTACGCCGACGGCTCGACCGTCGCGTACACCTACACGCCCGACAAGCTGCCGCTCCGCACGACGTACGCAAGCGGTCGGTGGACGGAGAACATGTACGACGCGCGGCGGCAGGTCGTCGGGACGAAATATGGTGACGGCGCACAGGACATCGTGTACGTC
>CAYZYQ010000039.1:0-24803 GCA_964482645.1 uncultured Lentisphaeraceae bacterium
CGTCGTAGAGCGCCCCGCGCCCATACTTGACGCACGGTTTGAAGTCGCGCACGAGCTCATCGTCGTTGATTACACCGTCGCCATTCACATCCTGCCAGATTTGGAGCGAATAGACACGGGCGCAACTGCGGTTGTACGGTATGCCGGCAATATTGTTGGCAAAGAGATAGAAGTTGAGCCCCGTGTCGTAGGTGTCGGCATCGGTGGCGTAGTAGACCTCCTGGTCGTCGACGACCGACTTCTGCTCTCCTGCCTTCAACGTCGTCTTCACGACGTAGCGCTTCCCAGACTCGAATTTCATGTTCTCACGCCAGATGTAGTCGCCATAGCCCAACCCCATCTTCCCATCCTGACTGCTATGCAGCAGAAACACGCGCTCATCCTTGTTCGTGGCCGTACGTGCGTCGAGAAACGCGATATCGAGCCACTTGGCCGTCGTACCAACTTCGTTCCAGGCCATCTCTGTCCGGCACGACGTTCCCGAACGTGCGCGTACCCCCACGTCCACGTAGGACGTCCCGTCCGAATCCACGTAGTCGACGTAGTAATCCGGTTCGTTGTACGACGTGTCGTAGGCGAGGTCGACGCCCGTGATGGAGTAGAGGATGTTGCCGGACACCGCGTCGTACAATCCCGCCCGACCGTTTTTGAGACAGGGGCGCAGGTCGCGGACAAGCTGGGAGACGCCTTGGTCGTCGTCCTGCCAAATGCGCACGGCGTAGACACGCGCCCACGCCTTGTTGTCCGCCACGCCGTCCACGTTCGCCGCGAACAGGTAGAGGTTCAGCCCCGTGTTCGACACGCCATTGGTGACAACCGTGGGGATATGGCGGATATCCTGCTCGCTCCGATTCTGCGGGATGAACGACAGGCGACCCGCCGTCTGCGTCTCGTTCGTCACCGACAGTTCGGCCTTGACGATGTAGTCCCGGTCGCGTTCCCACCGCACGACCGACCACCACACGTTCGAGGGGTCAGAACACAAACCGACGGCACTCGTGCCACAGCCCAGAAACACGGAGTCCGTCCACTTTAAGTCTCCACGAGCGTGGGTGTACGAGCCGACGAATCCGGCGCGCGAACCGCCGTTGGCCGTCGTGCGGGCGCCGAGCAGGGAGATTTCGCCGTGCCGTTCGGCCGTCCAGCGGAACGAGACTTCGGCCTTCGTGCCGACCTTTCCGACGACACCGACGTCCACGGCCTGATCGCCACGCGCTTCGACGTATTCCAGCCAGGCGTCCGGATCTTCAGCCTGCACGTTCGACTGTTCTTCAGCCTGTCCCCCAAGCGGCACGGCGGCGACAAACGCCAACGCCAGACTCGCCACAGCGAGCCTCCATCCTGTCTTTTCTATCGTCTTCATTTGCATTTCCTCTAATCGGGTTCCGTCCGTGGACACAACTCAGTCCTTCGTCTCGATCGACCGACACATTTTGGATGCCTCCGGACATTCCACGCTTTTCGCACGGAAATGCAATTATTATAGCCATTTTTTTTTCAAGTCAACCACCGACCGTCTGGCGTTTACCCATTTTTAATCCCGCTGAACCCCCTCGACAGAAACGAAGGTAGGCATATGACGGTCTGACGGACGATACTTCTCGGCAGACCATCCATAGCATCTAAAAAAAAAGGGGCATGAGAACGCGGAATAAGGGAACGTCCCCTACGGCATCTGCTCGCAGACGATCTCTTCGAGCGTGTGCAGTTCCGCGCCCCGGAAGACGTAGACGATCTGGTGGAGCGCCGTGCCCCGCGCGAGCGACGGGACGGCGCGGTCGGCGCGGTACTTCGCCAGCTGCGCCTTCGCCTCGTCCACCTTCGCGGCCATCTCCGCGTCCGTCGCGTCGGCCTTCGCGTACTTGAGTTCGACGATGTAGCTGTGCGAGGCGTCGCCGTAGTGGACGCGCTCGGGGAAGAGGCAGAAGTCGCAGAACCCGCGCGAGAGCTCCATCTCCGGCGCGAGGAGGTAGAACTTCAGGTGCCCGAACTCCGCCTGCATGTAGCCCTGCACGCGGATCTCGCCCTGCAGCCCGCCGCGCACCGGCGTCGTCTCCGCGTAGTCCTGCGCGAGGCGGCGGAGGAACGGTTCGAACTCGCCCCGGTAGGCGAACGCGGAGGCGAGACGCGACCACGCCATCCAGTCGGGCGTCCGCGTCCGGCGGTAGGCATCGCGCAGGTAGTCGAAGAGCTGGCGGCGGACGCAGACGTTCGGGATTTTGAAGACCGTCTGCCCTTCGCGCCGCTCCTGCATCGAGACGATGCCGTAGTAGTGGAAGAGCGAGTGGAAGTTCGCAAGATCCGAAATCTTGTCGGCGGGAAAACTTTCCACGAGGTCAAACGAGATTTCGCCCGTTGCGGCGAGCTGTTCCGTGACAGGCAACACGCCCTCGACGGCGGAGGCCGCACCGTCGGACGTGGTGTCGGCAGTCGCCGCGCTGACGCCGCCGCACTGCCGGCGCTGGATGTCGGCGATGATTTTCAGCTTCTCGTAGTCCGTCTTGATGTTGGCGTCCACCATGTTCTTCGGCGGCCGGCCGTCGTCCACGAGCGCCTTCAGGTAGTAGAGCGCCATGTCGCTGTTGAACACGCACTCCTGCCCGATCTTCTCCTCCGCGAAGCAGTAGCCGTCGTACCACGGCTTGATGGACTTCACGATGGCGGCCGGGTCGCCCTCCGTGAAGCCGCCCGTCCCCTTGAAGTCGGCGTACATCTTCACGACCTCGGCCTCGGAGAAGCCGGCCATCGCGTTGAACGCGGGGAGCTGCGTGAGGTTGGCGGCGATGTTGAAGCCGCTCGTCAGGTCGTCCATCGTCACGGGCGAGACGCCCGTCATGAAGATGCGCGAGCACGCCTCCTTGAACGCCTTGAACCAGTTGCGGTAGAAGCCCGTCCCATGCGTAACGGACCGGTAGTCGGGATCCGCCTCGTCGCGCAGCATCGCGTTCGTGAAGTTGTCGTACTCGTCGATGACCAGGTAGATTTCGTGTCCGCGCAGACGCGCCCGAGAGACGATCTCGTTGAACTTGTCGGCGGCGTTCAGCCCCCGCAGGGTCTCCGCGAGTCCCGGCTCGTAAAAAGCCCCGTAGGCGAGCAGAAACGCATTGAGGCGCGTGGAGAGATAGTTCTCGAAACGCCCGGCCAGCGTCACCCCCTCCCCCCGATCGACGAGCGAGAAATCAAGCGCCAGCACCTGGTACTTGTTCGCGTTCTCGGTCGGGTTCTCGCCGATGTCGAGGCCACCAAACAACTTCTGGAAATTCGCCTTCTCGTTGACGTCATAGTAGCAGCGCAGCGTCTCGACGAAGAGGGACTTGCCCATGCGCCGGGGCCGCACGAAGAAGACGAAGCTGTCGCGCACCTCCATCCGCCGGATGAAGGCCGTCTTATCCACGTAGTAGTAGCCTTCGTTACGGATACGCTTGAAGTCCTTGATACCGTAGGGAATTTTGAGTGTCTTCGCCATGTCCGCCATTCTATCATCCCAAACCGCGCATGTCAAAACTCCAGCACCCGCACACGAACCATCAGAGGACGGGGGCGAAGAGCGCGCAGAAGTTTTCGCGGAGACGCGGCCAGGTAGTCCGCCGTTGCCAGGTGGCAAGTGCGACTTCGACCGACTGCACGAGATCTTCGTAGACGATCGCCTTCATTGTCTGGGCGAACGATTCGTCAAACACAAGTACGCTCGTCTCGTAGTTCAGATGGATGCTACGGTTGTCGAAATTCGCCGACCCCAGCATGACGATGCGTCCATCCGCCACCAGAAGTTTCGTATGCGCAAACGGCGGTTTCCGCTCGAAGATGCGAACGCCCGCCGTCAGCAGATACTCGAACGCCGTCCGCGCCGCGTAGTGGGCGATGGGCTGGTTGCCGTGCGCGGGGAGGATGATTTTCACGTCGACGCCACGCAACGCCGCCGAACGGAGGGCGCTCAGCAGTTCTTCCGGCGGGATAAAGTACGGCGTGAGCAGCAGAATCTGGTCTTTCGCCCCGCAAATGAGATTGAAGAACGCATCGTCGATGACCTCCGGCACGGTAGGCCCTGCATTCATCACGCGCAGCGCCATGCGTCCCGCCGGCGGCGTGGCGGGAAACGCCGCACGAGAAAGAAGTACGTCGGCGTCTTCATCCGTCATGTAATACCAGTCGCGGAGAAACGTGTATTGGAGTTCTACCACGGCCGGGCCACGCACACGGAAATGGAGATCGTGGATGGCGCGAGCCGTACCTCCTACGCCAAGATTGCCCGCGCTGAGGTTCATTCCGCCGACGAACGCCGTCGTTCCGTCCACGACCATGATTTTGCGGTGGTTGCGGAGGTTCAACTGAAACTGCCGCTTGAGGATGTTCGCCTGTGTGAACCCGACGACGCTCAAGTTGGGCACGTGCTGGTAACGCCGAAAGAACCCGCGCAGACGCGCCGTGCGCGAACCGTAGGCGTCGTAGAGAATGCGTACACGCACACCCGCCCGCGCTCGGGCGCACAAAGCCTCCATGAACGCGCGCCCCACGGCATCGGGCGCAATGATGTAGCTCTGAAGATGGATGTGGTGCGTTGCGCCGCGAATCGCCGCCAGCATTTCCGGGTAGGCGGCCGTACCGTCGACGAGCGGCGTCACGTCGTTTCCGCCGAGCAACGGGTTGCGCATACTGCAACGGTCGAGCACCTGGTTCAACTGACGGTCGAACGCATCCGCCAGAACCGGCTGCGGGGCGCGGGCGAGGCCGCGCCAGTAGGCGATGGGCTGCGTGTCGGCCTCCGTGGCACGACCGCCCGACAGGGCGTCCCAAAACGCGCGGTCGGAGACCTTCTTCTTCCAACGTTTCGCCGGGATGCGGTTGATGCCGAAGATGACGAAGAGCAGGAAGCCGAAGAACGGAAAGGCGAAGGAGACGAAAATCCAAAGCAACGCGGAACGTGGGTCGCGCGGCCGGCGCAGACAGTGGAAGACGACGAACGCGACGAGATGGGCGTCGACCAGCGTCGCCACCACACCCCACAACCAGCCGGACGTCGTCATCGTACGCGCCCTACTTTCCCTTCGGCGCGTAACACGCGAAAATCGCGTCCACCCGCGCGGCGGCAAGTTTGGGCGAAACAAGGCTGACGAGCGGCACGACCACAAACCCACCGACCATCGCGAACGCCCCGCAGGCGATCGGGTTGATCGGATTGCCGAACACCATGTTGACGACCGTCAGACCGACGCCCCAGACGAAGCACGCCCACACGGCCACCGTCGTAACGCCCTTCCAGTAGAGTCCCAACATGAACGGCGCGAGGAACGCACCCGCCAACGCCCCCCACGAAATGCCCATCAACTGCGCAATGAAATTCGGCGGATTGAGGGCGATTAAAAGGGAGATGGCAACGAAAAAGACAATCAGCACACGCATCACGACGACTTTGCGGCGTTCAATTTTCACTGCGACCGAATCGTCGATCTGACCGTTGTCGACTTCGCCGTCGACGGACTTCTTGTCGCGGTAGATAAGGTCGAGCGTCATCGTCGACGCCGACGTCAGTACGAGCGAGGCGAGCGTAGACATCGACGCGGAAAGGACGAGCAACAGCACGAGCGCAATCAAGGCCTCGGGCAAGGATTCAAGCATCGTCGGCACGATGTTATCGAACGCGAACCGCCCGTGCGCGGCATCGAACGCCGTCGGCACGAAGAGGCGTCCGAACCCGCCGAGGAAGTAACAGCCGCCGGAGACGACGATGGCAAAAACGGTAGAGATAATCGTCCCGCGTCGAATGGCCGCCTCGTCCGTAATCGAATAGAACTTGCCGACCATCTGCGGCAACCCCCACGTACCAAGGGACGTGAGCACGACAACGCCAAGGAGACTCAATGGCGCGGGGCCGAAGCACGACGCAAAATCGCCGGTCTGGAAACCCGCGTAGAGTTCCTTGCCGCGCTGGGCGAGATCGTCCGCGTTCGGTGTCAACGCCGCCATTTTCTCCACGGCCGCCGCCAGCCCGCCCTGATGGCCGAGCACGGCGAACACGACGGCGACGATGCCGAAAAGCATGATCACGCCCTGAATAAAATCGTTGATGGCAGTGGCCTTGTACCCGCCCAAAATCACGTAGACCGCCGTCAACGCGGCCATGCCGAACGCACACCAGGCGTAAGGGATGCCAAAGCCCATCTCGAACAGTTTGGAAATGCCCATGTACACGCCGGCCGTGTAGGGAATCAGAAAGACGAACGCGATGATCGACGCGGCTACGCGCAGCCCCTCCGAATCGAAGCGCGTACCGAAGAAGTCCGGCATCGTACGACTTTGGATCTGCTGGGTCATGAGGCGCGTTCGCCGCCCCAGCACGAGCCAGGCGAGGAGCGAACCGACAATTGCGTTGCCGATGCCGATCCACGTCGAGGCCAGACCGTACTTCCAACCGAACTGCCCGGCGTAGCCCACGAAGACGACGGCCGAGAAGTAGCTCGTGCCGAACGCGAACGCCGACAACCACGGCCCGACGCTGCGCCCGCCCAGAACAAATCCGTCGACCGACTGCGAATGCTTACGACTGTACACGCCCACGCCCAGCATCAGGAACAGGAACAACAACGTCAGAACAATTTTAATCATGGTTTGGAGACTCTCACACAGATAGTCAAACGGTGAAATCAAAAACGGACTGGCACAAAGACCAGTCCGTTTCGAACAACGCCCAGATGCGCGTTTACTTCGTAACGATCTGGTGCGACTTGGCCAACATCTTGGCCTCGACGCTCTGGATTTCCGCGAAGCCCTGCGAGCTATGCGGATTCAGGCCGTTGGAGGCCTCCATCGAACTGTCGGCCTCGTTGTAAATCGTAGCCTCCAGCCCCTTGAGCGACTCGAAGAAGATGTTGCCCTTGTAGAGCCCCAGCGTGACGTCGGCCGTCGCCTTGTCCGCCCACACCTGAATGGCCGCACGCGCGGCGCGGGTGGCGGGATCGAACCAGCGGCCGTCGTAGATCTGATCCGCGACGAGCTTGGAGAGCTGCTGGAAGAGGAGCGTGGACCGGCGATCCATGATGCCCTCGTAGATGTACTTCAGACCCCACGACAGCACTTCCATGCCCGGCGCCTCGTAGACGCCCCGGCTCTTCGTGCCGATGATGCGGTTTTCCAGCGCGTGCTTCATGCCGATGCCGTTGCGGCCGCCGACCTTGTTCATTTCGAGCATGACTTCGTACGGCGTCATCTTCTTGCCGTTCACGGCCACGCAACGCCCTTCGACGAAGGACAGCGTCACTTTCTCGACCGCGTCCGGCGCCTTGTCGGGCCACACGCCCATCGTGGGCTGCACGATGCGCATCGACGTCTCCATGGATTCAAGATCCTCGGCCTCGTGGGACAGACCGGCGAGGTTGGCGTCCGTCGAGTACTTCTTCTTCGTGCCCACGAACGCCACGATGCCGCGTTCCGCGAGGAAGTCGACCATCTGGGTGCGGCCGGGGAACTTCTCCAGCAGATCGGCGTCGCGCCAAGGAGCGTACACGCCGAATTCGGGATCGAGAACGTTCGTGTAGCGCTCGAAACGCATCTGGTCGTTGCCACGTCCCGTTGCGCCGTGCACGAGCACCGTGCAGCCGGCCGCCTTCATCGCGGGGAGGAGCTTCTGAACCGTCACCGCGCGGGCGATGCCCGTGGAGTTCCAGTAGCCGCCATCGTACATGGCCTGACACTTGATCGTCTCGAAACAGATGTCGGCCATTTCCGCCGTCACATCGACAATCGTCGTCTCAACGCCGGTCGGCGCCATCTTCTTCTTGATGTCATTGATGTCCGTCTCGTCCGGCTGGCCGACGTTCGCGGAGAACGCCTTCACCTTGACGCCCGCGTCGAGCAGGACGCAGCAGATCGTCTTCGAATCAAGTCCGCCGGACACGCACACGCCGACGGTTTTGCCTTTGAGGTCTTCCAATTTCATTTTTTCAGTCTCCTTTGAAACCTGAAATCGTTTGACGCGATTATTCCGCGTCGCCGCCCCAGATGCCTTCCAGGGCGTCGCCCATCATTTCGACGGCCTCTTCGAGGTGGCGTTCCGACATGGAGAGCGTCGGGAGGAAACGCACTACGTTGCCGCCCGCCGTGAGGACGAGCACGCCCATGTCGCGGAACGCCTCGACGATTTCCTTCGGATCGCCGTCGACGACCATGCCGAGCATGAGGCCGAGGCCGCGCACGTCGAGAATCTTGTCGTACTTCTCGGCAAACGCTTTCAGCGCCTCCATCAGCAACTCGCCCTTGCGGACGGCCGCGTCCAACAGCTTCTCGTCTTCGATGATACGGATCGTCGCGAGCGCCGCCGCGCAGCTCAGCGGGTTGCCGCCGAACGTCGACGCATGACTGCCGAGCGTGAACACGTCGGCGAACTTCGCGTTCGACACGAGCGCCCCCATCGGCACACCGTCCGCGAGGGACTTGGCGACGGTGAAGAGGTCGGGCTGGACGCCGTAGTTCTGCCAACCCCACCACTTGCCCGTCCGGCCCATGCCGCACTGGACTTCATCGCAAATCATCAGGAGGTTCTTCTCGTCGCACAGCGCACGGACTCCCGCCATGAATTCGGGCGTCGCGGGCATCACGCCGCCCTCGCCCTGGACGGCTTCGAGCAGAATCGCCACCGTCTTGTCCGTCACCGCCGCCTTGACGCTCTCAAGGTCGTTAAAATCGGCGTAGGCGAACCCGACGGGCAACGGCTCGTAGCCCTTCTGACACCAGCTCTGCCCCGTCGCCGTCACCGTGGCGAGCGTCCGGCCGTGGAAGCTGTTGCGCATCGTGACGATTTCGTAGCGGCCGCCATTCTCCGAACCCCAGCGGCGGGCGAGCTTGATCGCAGCCTCGTTCGCCTCGGCACCCGAATTGCAGAAGAAGACCTTGCCGCCGAGACCGGAAATCTCCACGAGCTTCCGCGCAAGCGCCACCTGGCCTTCGTGCATGAAGATGTTCGAGCAGTGTCCGAGACGGGCAACCTGATCCTGCACCGCCTTTACGACGCCTTCCGTGCAGTGGCCCACATTGTGGCAACCGATACCGCTCGTCAAATCGTAGTACTGCTTGCCCGTGGCGTCATAGACGCGCGACCCCTTGCCCTTGAAAAGGACGACGGACGGGGCGTACGTCGGCATCAGGTATTTCTGGTATTCTGCGGTGAGTTCTTCAGGACTCTTGCTCATCGGTGATCTCCGTTCCAACACCCTCGCGGGTGAATATTTCCAACAACAGCGAGTGGGGCATACGCCCATCGACCAGATGCACACGGCGTACGCCGGCGCGGATCGCGTCCTCGCAACCTTCGATCTTCGGCAGCATCCCGCCGGAGATGATTCCCTCTTCCTTCAGTTTCGCGACGCTGGAGAGGCGGAGCGTCGGCAGCAACGTCGACGGATCGGACGGATCCCGGAGAAGCCCCGGCACATCCGACACAACGACGAATTTGCGCACTTTCAACGCCTTGGCCAGCGCGGCGGCGGCACTGTCGGCATTGATATTGTAAAGATGTCCGTCCCGCCCCGTTCCCAACGGCGTCACCACGGGGACGATGCCCGCATCGAGCATCTCGCGCACGGCGCGGACGTCCACGGCCACGGGATTGCCCACGTAACCGCGATCCGGCTGTGCGATCTTCTCCGCCGTGAACATCCAGTTCCCGTGCAACGGGCGGGCGTTCGCTTTCATGCTCTGCAGCACCTTGACGAGCGAGGAATTGACTTCGTTGTTCAACGTGCGGCGCACGATTTCCATCGACGGTTCGTCCGTCACACGCAACCCGTCAACAAACTTCGGCTCGATGCCGGAAGCCTTCAACGCGCGCGAAATGGCCTTTCCGCCACCGTGTACGAGAACGACTTTCATGCCCACCGCGTCCATGAACGCGACGTCCGCAAGGAGCGACACGAGGTTTTCCTCGTGCTCCATCACGGATCCGCCAACTTTCACAAGCACGGTCGAACCGCTGAAATCCTGAATGTAAGGCAATGCCTCCGTCAGGACGGCGGCTTTCTGCATTGCCAAATCAATTTTTTCCATGGAGGTGCTAGTATAGCACAACTCACCGCCGTGGGCAAACGAACGTTTACGCGACGCAGTTGCGTGGTTTCATTGCCAAATGGCAATGTTGTGGACAGATTACCACAATCTGAAACGGGTAAACTCGGCACATGAAATTTCGTACCCTTTTCCTGATTCTTGCCGCGTTCTTCGCAATCCGCCTCTTCATCGCCTCGACAACGCCCGTGTTCGACACGTCGGAGGCTCGCTACGCCGCCATTTCGGCGAACATGGCGCGGACGGGCGACTTCCTCGTGCCGCGTTTCACCTACCGTGACGTCTACCAGAGTTTCGACGGCAAGCCCCCGCTTCTCTTCCAGCTTTCCGGTCTCGCCTGCCGTACGTTCGGCGTCAACGAATTCGCCGTCCGGCTGCCCGTCCTGCTCGCCACGCTGGCATTGCTCGTCCTCATGGGACTCACCGTCCGCCGCGCCGCCGACACCCCACGCGCCCTCCTCGCGGCGGGCATCTGCCTCTCCTCGACGGCCTACTACGCGCTCGCAGGGTTCTGTATGCCCGATGGTCTGCTCACGCCCTGCATCGCGGCGGCCTACTGTTGCCATTTCCTCTACCTTGTGTCCGGCAACCGAAACTGGACGCTCGGCGTCTTCGCGGCGTTGGGCATCGGCATGGTGGTCAAAGGTCCCGTTGCCCTCGCGCTCTTCGCCGTCCCCGTCTTCCTCGACACGTGTTTCAACCACCGCTGGCATTTCATCCACGCCTACCGTTGGTTCACGGGCCTCGCCCTTTTCCTCGCTCTCGCCGCGCCGTGGTTCATCTTGATGACCCGACAGAACCCCGGCTTCCTCACTTATTTCTTCATCAACGAGAACCTCCTGCGTTTCCTCGTGCACGATTATGGCGACAAGTACGGCGCCGGACGCGAAACCTTCCGTGGCATGGCGCTCGTCTGGCTTTTTGTCGTCACCCTTCCCTGGCCGCTCTTTTTCGCACCGCACGTCCGCCGTCTGAAAGGCTTAAAAATCCGTCGCGTACTCCACGCGCTCTTCATCGGATCGGACACCGCTCTCTTCGCCTGGGGAATCGCCGGCATCGTCGGCTTCTGGTGCCTCACCAGCCGCGTCCCGTTGGCCTACGTCATGCCCGCCGTCCCGCTCTTCGCCATGTTGGTAGCGCTGAAAGCCCCGGCGGATACGTTGCGCAAATACCTACCCGCCGCCGCCCTCATTTCAATCGTCGCGCTCGTCGGAACGCTGGCCGTCGTCCACACGACAAGCAACAAGATGCTCGGCGCGGACGCCCCCTACCGGCGTGGACGCTACTCCTACGAGTTCTACCACGGCACACCGATTCTTCCCCAAGGACGACCTACGCCCAGTAACGGGACGACAACCCCTATTTCGGACACGCCCACGCATCCATGAATGCGCGGAGGCGGGGGATGGACTTGACGCCGGGCGACGATTCAAGCGCACTCGACACGTCCACGACGTCTGGCTGCCGACGCAGAACCGCCGCCAGATTCGCCGCCGAAATGCCGCCCGCGAGAACCGTCTTCCACGAGCCATGCCGTACGACCGTTTCGCCATCGCCATGCGACGAATCGAACAGCAGCCCGTCACCCGCCGCGCCGCCCGCCAACGTCCAGACCTCCACGCCCGCCGTCCGGAACGCCGCCACGTCCGCCGCCGTCGCCCGGCGATGAAGTTGCACAACGTCCAGTCCGAGCGTATGGACGATGGGCAGAATCGCGGCGGGCGACTCCCGCACGAACACGCCAACTGTCCGCGCCCTTCCACGCAACACCAGCCGAATCGCCGCCACTTGGGCGGGTGTCACGGCGCGAGGCGTTCCCGGTACGAACACGAAGCCCAAATAGTCGGCCCCCAGCCGTTCCGCTTCAACCGCGAACGCGCCGTCGTTCACCCCGCAGATTTTGAGGCGAGGAATCATGAGCGCTTTCCAAGGAGTTCCGCGAGTTTGCGTCCAGGCGACGGCGCGCGCATGAGCGCCGTGCCGACCAGAAAGCCATCGGCGCCCGCCGCATGGAGGCGGCCCACGTCTTCCGCCGTCCGTATCCCCGATTCCGCGATTCGCGTGACGGTGGATGGTATCCGCGCAATCAGATCCGCCGTCAATCCCGGATCCGTCCGAAACGTCCGCAAATCACGGCAGTTGACGCCGACGACGCCCGCGCCCGCGTCGACAGCCCGCCGGATTTCCTCGGGCATATGCGTCTCCACGAGTGCGGTCAGATGCACGGTATGCGCAAACGCCAGCAAATCGCGCAGCGCCGCATCGTCCAGCACGGCCGCAATCAACAGCACGGCGTCCGCGCCACAGGCTCGTGCGCGAAGAATCTGGTAATGCGTCGTGATAAAATCCTTGTAGAGGAGCGGTACGGAAACCGCGCGGCGGATGGCCGGCAGGTCGGCATCGTTTCCCAGAAAACGGTGCGGCTCGCACAACACGGAAATCGCCGCCGCGCCCTGGGCGGCATACGCCCGCGCCAACGGCACGGGATCGAAATCGGGACGAATCATGCCCTCGGACGGCGATGCCTTTTTGAGTTCGGCGATGACGTTCAATCCGTCGCCCGCAAACGCCGCGCGGAAATCGCGCGGCGGCGGCAGGGACGCGATACGCCGTTCAAGGACGACCGCAGGTTCGATTCGTTCGGCGGCAACGGCGTCCGCCCGCCGCGCCGCACTGAGTTCTTCCAGAATGTCCATTTGTTTCTCCTGTGTTCCGTTTGGCGTCAGGCGGAATGCCGTGTCCGTTTCGGCGTTCCAATCAACTGTTCCAGTTTTGTCCACGCGGCGCCGGAATCAATCGCGGCGGCGGCCTGTGCGACGCCGGCGGCCAATGTGTTCGCACACCCGCCGATGACGAGCGCGGCGGCCGCGTTGAGACAGGCCGCGTCGCGGTACGCATCCCGCCGCGTCCCGACCAGAACCTCGCGGGTCAAACGCGCGTTTTCATCTGGCGAACCGCCCGCAATCGCGTCACGGGGCGCATACGCGCCGAAAATCGACCGTGGATCGACGTTGAACGCCGCCGTGTGTCCGTCCGCAAACAGTTCCACGCCGCGCGAAACGCCTGACAAGCCGAGTTCGTCCAGACCGTCCGGCCCACAGAAGACGAGCGCACGTGTCGCGCCCAGCGTTTTCAACGCGCCGACGTAGAGCGACACGATGTCCGGCGCGTAAACGCCCAACGCCAAGCGCGTGACGCCGGCGGGATTCGCCAACGGTCCCAGCAGATTGAAAATCGTCCGATAGGGCAGTTCGCGACGGACGGCGGCGGCAAAACGCAACGCCGGGTGGCAGGCGTTCGCGAAACAGAAGCCGATGCCGTGTTCGTCGATCGACCGCTGGACATCGGCTGTGGTTTTCGCCAGATCGTAGCCGAGCGCAGCGAGACAGTCCGCCGATCCACAGCGCGAGGTCGATGCGCGGTTGCCGTGCTTGACGACCGTCGCGCCCGCCCCGGCGGCAATAAGCGCCGCCGTCGTCGAGACGTTGAACGTGCCCGCGCCGTCGCCGCCCGTCCCCACGATGTCGACCGCGTCGGCGGGTGCGGTCAGGTGGACGCCCGCCGCCCGCAAGGCCCGTGCCGCGCCCGCCACTTCCGGAACCGTCGGCCCGTTCATCTGTAACGCGGTGAGAAAGGCGGCGACGAGTACAGGGTTCGCGGCCGGGCCGTGCATGATTTCCGAAAAAACGTCCACCGCCTCATCCGCCGTCAGATGCTCGCCTTTCTCGGCCTTTGCCAAAAGTGCGCGGATCATTTCGCCACCTCCTCCAGCAGATTCCGAAGCTGCCGTTCACCGTCGGGCGTCCCGATGGATTCGGGATGATACTGAAGCGATTCGATTGGCAGCGTCTTGTGGCGCAGTCCCATGATTTCCCCATCCTCGGCCGTGGCCGTGATGGTGAAACAGGCGGGCAGCGTGGCGCGGTCGACGGCAAGCGAATGGTAGCGCATGGCCGCCATGCCCTGCGGCAGGCCTTTGAAGAGACCACGCCCGTCGTGCGTCAGACGGCTTGTCTTGCCGTGCATGAGCGTCTGTGCCGGTACAATCCGCGCACCAAACGCCTGGGCGACGGCCTGGTGTCCGAGGCAGATGCCGAAGAGCGGCAGACGGCCCGCGAACGACCGCACGGCCGCGAGCGTGACGCCCGCCGAATCGGGGTTGCCGGGGCCAGGCGAGAAGACGAGCGCGGCGGGATGGAGCGCCGCGATGCCCGCAACGTCGATCTGGTCGTTGCGGACAACCTTCATGTCCGCGCCCAGCGCGCGCAGCATTTGCACGAGATTGTAGGTGAAGGAATCGTAGTTGTCGATCATCAGAATCATGATGTCCTCCTTTCTTCAAAGCGTCGTCGCGAAACGCGCGGCGGTAAACACGGCCTTGGCCTTGTCGACCGTTTCCCGGTATTCGCGGGGCGGATCGGAATCGGCCACAATTCCCGCGCCCGAACGCATGACGAGCGTCCCTTTCTCCAACACCATCGTGCGAATGGCGATGGCGAAGTTCATGTCGCCCGTCAGACTGAAGTAGCCCACCGCGCCGCCGTAGATGCCACGCGGCGATTTCTCCAACTCGGCCAACAGTTCCATGGCGCGAATCTTCGGCGCCCCCGTCAGCGTCCCGGCCGGAAACGCCGCGCGAATCAAATCGAATCCGTCCACGCCGTCTTCCAATTGCCCCGTCACGTTCGAGACGAGGTGCATGACGTGCGAGTAGCGTTCGACGTGCGCGAAGTCGTGTACCTGCACCGTGCCGGGCGTGCAGACGCGGCCGAGATCGTTGCGGCCCAGGTCGACGAGCATCACGTGTTCCGCCCGTTCCTTCGGGTCGGCGACGAGTTCGCGTTCGCGCTGGGCGTCTTCGTCCGGCGTCGCGCCGCGCGGACGCGTGCCGGCAATCGGCGCGGTGGAGGCCGTACGACCGACGAGACGGACGAGCTCTTCGGGCGACGACCCGATGAGGGTTTTCGAACCGAGACGGAGAAAGAAGTTGTAGGGCGAGGGATTCACGAGACGCAACGCCCGGTAGAGCGAGAGGGCGTCCAAATCGGTCGTGGCCGTGAACTTCTGCGACGGCACGATCTGGATGACCTCGCCCGCGCGAATGGCCGCCTTGCACGATGCGACGATCTGTTCGAACGCTTCCGGCGTCATCTCGCACGTGAATTCAGAGAGCTCCGGTCGCGTCGTGCGCGGGGGATGGCGAGCCGTGTAGCGGGCGATCGACGCGGCGCTCAGCAGCCGGTCGTAAATCGCCGCAATGCGCGTCCGACCCGCCGCATAGGCATCCGCCACAGATGCGTATTTCGCCGGGTCTACGAGCGTAACAACGAGTTCGGTCTGGCGCACGTTGTCGAACACCACGAGGTCGTCCACCAGCAGAAATGCCGCCTGGGGCGTTCCAATCTCGTACGTCAAGTCGACACGTGGTTCGAACGTCTTGACCATGTCGTAGGCGAAGTAGCCGACAGCGCCGCCTTGCAACGGTGGAAGTTCGGGCGCGGCGGCGTAGGGGCGTTCACGCAGAATGGTACGCAGGGACTCCGCCGCGTCGGCCTCCGGCCGCGTCTCGACGTGTCCGTCCACATCCGTCAGCGTAACGACGCCGTTAATCTGGACGAGCGTGGCGGATGGATCGACGCCCAAAAACGAATAGCGTCCGCGCCGTTCGCCGCCGACTACGCTTTCCAGCAGAAAGACCGCCGGATCGTCCGCCGCGCGTGTCAGCACGGACACGGGCGTTTCGCGGTCGGCCAGGAACTCGCGGTAGACGGCCACGCGCGCACCCGTCGCGGCGCGAGCCTTGAATGTCTCGAATGTCAGTTCTTTCAACATGATGTTTGCCTTTCGGAGAATTGAATTTAGTTTGCTTGAATGCACATAAAACAAAAACGCGGATCGATCCCGATGGATACGATCCGCGTTTTTCGACTTTGAAACCCAGCTGCGCCGCTATTCGACCGACGACAACAGAACCGGGGCGGATCGTTTGCCGATTCGCCACCACAGACGGTTGAACTGTACGCAGGTTGTCATGTTCGCAGTGTTCTTACTTGTAGAAACAGTGCGTAGTTTACACCTTCACGTTCGAGCTGTCAACGGGGTTTCGCTAAAAATGTGAATGGAAAGCGGGGAACGTCAACGGATGATGATGACCGTGTTGCGCGAGTAGCCGAACAACAGGGTCTTGCCGCCGTTTCTCAACTGGAATCGCCAGCCCGGCGCCATCGTCGCCGCACCATCCGAATCAACGTATTCAACTCCCGGAAGCGCGTCAACGGGTGTCTCGAATGTGGCCACCGTCTTCCATTTCCGCCAATCCGCCGCGTTTTTGTCCAGCAGATCCGCCTCGGTCACGCGAAGTCCCGACGTCCGCAACACGTTCGCCGAAAGAAGCGGCTTTGAATCGGGAACCAGCGCGGCCATCGCCGTCGACGCGAACGCCACCGCGCCGCCTGGCATTCCTTCGGGATGCGTAAACGCGAGCGTCCCGCCCTCCAGGCGCGTCGCGCCGCCGTAGGTGTTCGTTGTCGTCAAGGTGAGCGTCCCCGTGCCGCGCTTCGTCAGACCGCCATGCGCAAATTCGGCGGCGTCGAAATCGACCGTCTCCACCGTCGCCGTCCAACAGTTGTCGTTTTTACAGTCGGCCTTGTGGACGCGCACGTCCGGTTTCGCTTCGTAGCCGAAGCCTGGCGACATGACGATCATCCCACGTGCGACGCGGTTCGTGTTGTCGAAATCCGTGAGCGCAGACGCGCCCGCCCCGTCAACGGTCGACGTGATGAAACAGCGCGTCGGTCCGATGAGCGTGTGTTCCGCCAGTGCCTCATCGGGCAGCGTGACGGATTTGATGCCGTGTCCATACGGTTTCAAAAGCGGCTGGCGCCACGTCACGTTGCGGCCGTCCGTATCGATGACCGCGCCGCCCGCGTAGACGGTGGCACGTGTGAAAAGGCGATAGGGATCGACGTCCTTTCCGTCCGTACTGAAGAACTCGCCCGTCTGCGCCGTCACCAACACGCCTCCGTTGAAATTGAGATAGGAATGCGTCGCGGCCGCCACACGTTCGCGAATCGTCGTCCATGCCGGCATCCCATTGCCGGACACTTGCTCGACAAGAATGGCCGGGACTTTCAACGTTCCGCCGCGATTGAGGTTGACCATCGCCGTCACGGCCTTCGTCTCGTTCGTTGCGGGCACGGATCGAATACGCGAGAAGGACGAATCCAGCACGGCGTCCGCGCCGTCGACCGTCACGATGGCCGTGGACGACTCCCCAGTCGGTACATAGTTGTTGAAGTTCATCGCCAAGTAGTTGTTGCGGAAAAAGGACGTCCCACCCCGTACGGCGAACACGCCGTAACTGTCACCGATCCGCCCACCCGCAAGGCGCAGAGGGTTGCCCGATCCGCCGTAGCCGTGGTAAGACTCGCCTCCGCGCTGGACGAAGAAACCGGGTGCAGAATGCCCTAGATAGAGCCACTGCTTTTGCCGAAACGTTCCGCCGTCGACCCCCAGATAACCGTACGCGCCGCCGTTGAACCCGATATGACCTTCCGTGCCGCCGCTGCTCGGCCCGTTGAACAGTTCAAAGAACCCGCCAAACTGGTAGCAGGCGCCCTTGCCGACATAGCCAATCGACGTCGTATTGGAGACGATCGCGTGGTCGTGGATTTCCAAAACGCCATACCCCGTTTTCCAACTCCCCGCATCGCATTTATCGCCCACAGTGAACCGAGTCCGCTGCTTCTGACTGGCCGGCGTCGGCGTTTCGACGAGCGACGCGTTGTTCGAGACGACCAGCCGCGCCGGCCACGCAGCCGAACCGCCGCAGACGGACAAGGCCCCGTTTGTGACGTTGAGATGCGCATCGTCCCGCACGACTGTGATACCGCCCAGGCTCGCGAATTTCGATACGGACTCGGGATAGGGCAGACGAGCATTACCGACGCCTCCCTGATGATAGCCACCCATCACGTTCGTGTTCGCACCGCAGAACGCCACAACACCTGGTGCATCGTGATTGATGCGGCCCGTTCCCGTGATGGGACCGTGGAAGAAAAGATCGCCGCTCTGTTCACGGTAGTTGTACTGGTTGAACGTCAGCGTCGGACACGTGAAGTCGACGGAACCGTCCCAATGCGAGTAGAGCTCGTCGGCTTCCCCTTTGTAGTAGGTCGCATAGTAGTAGGTCGCATAGTAGGTTTGGACGACGGCATCCTCCTCGATGACCATCCGGCAAGGTAGCGCCCCTTTGCGGACGCCAAAGAGCCGCATCCGCGTCTTCGCCTTCATGCGGAAAATCATGTTGGAAACCGTTCCGTTTGAATCCGGCGCGTCGACGAAGCGCGGACTACCCTCAACGTTCACGAATCCAGACGCCACGACGAAGCGCGGACTACCCTCAACGTTCACGAATCCAGACGCCACGACGATTTCGCCGGGATCCTTGATTTTGACCGTCCCGCGAAACTCGAACATTGGCGAGTGTTCGGAAGTGAACACGGAATCCGTCCGATGCTTGTCCGCCGAGAACGTCAGCACATGGTTGTTCATTTCGATCGTGCCGTTTCCCATGCCCCAGCGCGATCCCGTGTTGATGGTCGCGTCGCCGTCCAGCACGATGTACTGGAAACAGTTGCCGTCGCTTCGGTGGTAGGCATTCGGACGCTGAAGGCAGCCGAAACCGTCTGGTCCCGCGCCCGCGATGTGAAAGCGCGTGTTCGCAAAGAATTCCACGCCGAGAGCTTCGTTGGCGGCGTCCACGAACTCGGCCGCCGCGCCATCCCTGATCGTGAACGTAGCGGGCTTGCCGAACGCCGGCTTGATGCCCATGAGGAAACCACCCTCGATGGTCAGCGTCCCCGTGAACGTCGCATTCGTTCGCGGCCCAAGCGTGACGGCGCCCGTTCCTTTCTTCACAAGGGTCGTGACGCCGTTGGGGATGTTCTGTCCATAGTCGTAGGGCGCAGACTCCGGATACGCTGTTGCGTCCACATCGAACGTCAGCGTCTTGCCGTCGGCGCTCAACAACGCTTCGTCCGCCGCCCCGACCCCACGCAGTCCCCAGCTGAACGCCAGACCCGCGACTACCACGAACCGCGTACCCACACGGCCGAAAACATATCTTTTTTGTCTTGCCATTGTGTTCCTGTCCTTTCGTGCTTTTCAAAACACAAGGCAATTATATCCATTTTTTTTTTCTTCTTGTCAACCCATCCGATCGCTGAGGTTCCCCATTTTTTCTTGGCTGACAGCGGAACGTCTGCTGGACGCATGGGCCGCCGCGCGAACGACGACCATTGCCCTCCCAGACTCCGAAACTCCCGATGGCGAAAGCAACGAACGCCCCTACGGCATCTGCTCGCAGACAGTTTCTTCGAGCGTGTGCAAGTCCGCGCCCCGGAAGACGTAGACGATCTGGTGAAGCGCCGTGCCGCGCGCGAGCGACGGGACGGCGCGGTCGGCGCGGTACTTCGCCAGCTGCGCCTTCGCCTCGTCCACCTTCGCGGCCATCTCCGCGTCCGTCGCGTCGGCCTTCGCGTACTTGAGTTCGACGATGTAGCTGTGGAGGACGTCGCCGTAGTGGACGCGCTCGGGGAAGAGGCAGAAGTCGCAGAACCCGCGCGAAAGCTCCATCTCCGGCGCGAGGAGGTAGAACTTGAGGTGCCCGAACTCCGCCTGCATGTAGCCCTGCACGCGGATCTCGCCCTGGAGGCCGCCGCGCACGGGCGTCGTCTCCGCGTAGTCCCGCGCGAGACGTTTCAGGAACGGCGCCCAGTCGCCGTCGTAGGCGAACGCGCCCGCGAGATGCGACCATTCAATCCAGTCCGGCGTCCGCGTCCGGCGGTAGGCGTCGCGCAGGTAGTCGAAGAGCTGGCGGCGGACGCAGACGTTCGGGATCTTGAAGACCGTCTGCCCCCGCCGGCGCCCCTGCATCGAGACGATGCCGTAGTAGTGGAAGAGCGAGTGGAAGTTCGCGAGATCCGAGATCTTGTCGGCCGGGAAACTTTCGACGAGGTCGAACGAGATCTCGCCCGTGGCCGCGAGCTGTTCCGTGACGGGCAGCACACCCTCGGCGACGGCGGGTTCGGGGGCGGTTCCGGCACTGGACTCGAAGGTCTGCGCGGCGACGCTGACGCCGCCGCACTGCCGGCGCTGGATGTCGGCGATGATTTTCAGCTTCTCGTAGTCCGTCTTGATGTTGGCGTCCACCATGTTCTCCGGCGGCTCGCCCTTCGCGACGAGCGCCTTCAGGTAGTAGAGCGCCATGTCGCTGTTGAAGACGCACTCCTTCCCGATGCACGCCGTCGCGAAGCAGTAGCCGTCGTACCACGGCTTGATCGCCTTCACGATCGCCGCCGGGTCGCCTTCCGTGAAACGCCCCGTCCCCTTGAAGTCGGAATACATCTTCACGACCTCGGCCTCGGAGAAGCCGGCCATCGCGTTGAACTCCTCGTCCTGCGTGAGGTTGGCGGCGATGTTGAAGCCGCTCGTCAGGTCGTCCATCGTCACGGGCGAGACGCCCGTCATGAAGATGCGCGAGCACGCCTCCTTGAACTTCTTGAACCAGTTCCGGTAGAACCCCGCCCCGTGCGTGACGGCGCGGTAGTCCGCGTTAGCCTCGCTGCGCAGCATCGTGTTCGTGAAGTTGTCGTACTCGTCGATGATCAGATAGATGGGAAAACCGGACACCCGCGCGCGCAGCACGATGTCGCTGAACTTCTCGGCGGCGGGCTTCGGCGAGACCTCCTTCACGAAATCATCCCCGTAGACGGCACGGTAGCGGTAGAGGAAGTCGGACAGGCACGAACCAAGGTAGATCTCGAAACACTCCTCCAGCGTCGCCCCGGATATGCCGCCGACGACCGAGAAGTCGAGCGCGAGCACATGGTACTTGTTCGCGTTCTCGGTCGGGTTCTCGCCGATGTCGAGGCCGCCGAACCACTTGCGGAAGTTCGCCTTCGCGTTGACGTCGTAGTAGCCGCGCAGCGTCTCGACGAAGAGGGACTTGCCCATGCGACGCGGGCGCACGAAGAAGACGAAGCTGTCGCGTTCCTCCATCCGCCGGATGAAGGCCGTCTTGTCCACGTAGTAGTAGCCCTCCTCGCGGATGCGCCTGAAGTCCTTGATGCCGTAGGGGATTTTGAGTGTCTTCGCCATGTCCGCCATTCTACCATTCTCCGGCATTCCACGTCAACGGGTGGCATCATTTGCGCAAATGGTACCGTAAGGCGGGACGTAGGACGGCTCTCGCGGAGCGGCGGCGCAAACTGCTCGGCAGAACTAGCGGATGATCACCGCCATACCGCTCCGGCGCAGCGTGGCCGTCACAAGTCCCGTCTCCGCGTCGTAGCCGAAAGACGTCGCCACACGCGCACCGGCATTGACGCCCTTCCACGAAAACGCCTTGAACGCCTCTTCCGTCGCAAGCCTTGCCACCACCGTCGTCGTGCCGGACGCCACGGGATCGTCGTCCGCCCGTCCGAAGTCGACCACCACCTTCTCCGCCGTGACGTCGGCCAGGGTCAACGCCGCCGTCGCGCCCGGCTCCACCGCCAACGTGAGCGTCGTGAAGATTCCGGACAGCGTGCCCGCCCCGGAGAAACGGCTCGCGGCGTCCGTCGTCTCGGCCGCGCAGCGAAGCGTACCTTCCGACACGACAATCCCGCCCTTGTTGGCCGCCATGACCGTGCGCGATGCAAGCGGCGTATAGACGGGCAGATTGGACTGCATCGCCGCCTGAAGGTCATTCGTCAGGACGAGCGTTCCACCACTCGTCTTCGTGAAAACGCCTTCGCCGCGCAACGGGACGGCCAAGAAGTGTTCAACGCCGTCCGAAACGTCGAGGCGCGCACCGCCGGCATCCGCGCGAAAACACGTCGACGCGGGATTGTTCGCGCAGGAGATTCCGCCGTTCAGCGTAAACCGCGCATAGCCGCCGTCGAACACGCACGTCGCGGACTTGCTGCCATTGCGCGCCAGGAACCGATGCACGACCATGCCGCCGCCGTTCGCGAAAACAATCTCACCCTGCGCACTGCCGCCGAGGAAGAAGTTCTGCGGTCGCGCGACTTTCAGGCATCCTCCGTCCTCAAAACGCGCATCAAGCCGATAGTCGAACGTCAGACCGCCCGACGCCGTGGTGGAGTCACGCGAAAGCATCCCGCCGGCGCCCACGCGCACGATCGGCGCGAAAGCCACATTGCGCGGCACTTCGAGATTCCACGTCACGTTCAGCGTGCCGTTCGTAATCGCCAGCACGGGATGCAACGATTCGGATCCCCCCACCCGCGAATACCCCACGTAGAGTCCGTTGCACTCCATTTTGGCGTTCTCGACAATCAGACGCGAAGCGACGCCGTTCGACGGCACGTTCATGTCCATCAGCATGTGGAAACCGTTGCCGCTGCCCTGCACGAACGTCACGTCCTTCAAATGCAGTTCGGGCGCGACGGACGACGCCCAGCCGGCGCCGCCCAGCAGCGCGTGGTGTTCCTGCCTGACCGTGGACGCGCCCACGCCCTGCCCCCGAATCGACAACGCGCCGTCCAGCACGGTCAACTGGCCCAGCCCTGTCCAGCCGGACACCTCGCCGGCGACGGGCGTAAACACCCCGCTCGCGTCCCTGTTACCGCCACGTTCGGCGTTCTTGTACGTGGATAGCGTGGTCGTGCCGACGGGGACGTTGAGCGTCAACACGCCCGCGCCCGTCTTCACGATTCCGTTGTCGCCCTGCGCAAGGGAAAGCTTGAACGCATCGAACGTCAAGTCGCCGACGATGTCGAAGACCGCCGGATACTCGCCGTTCAGACGCCACGGTCGCACGACCGTCGCGGCGGCACCGGTGTAGCGGAACGTGCAGTTGCTAAGCGCGAGGGCGTCGGCGAATTCGCGATCCGCGCCCAGCGACGCCGCCGATTCGAAAACCGTCGTGCCGCCGTCCAACCGCCAACTGCCGTACATCGTCTCGGCGTTGTTCCCCGAAACGGCCAGCGTCCCCGCGCCGGTCTTGGCGATTCGCCCATCCGCCCTGCGAATGGAGGCGGACAGAACGGCCCGGCCGTCTTTCGGGACAGACACGTCGTCCGCGACGTAGAGCGAGGCGTCGCCGCCAATCTCCACGGCATCCGACGTCGCGATCTGAAGCGCACCGGCAAACGACGGCGCGTCGATTGAAATCGTTGCGGACTTGGAGACGACCACGACGTCGTTGTGCGTCGGAACGCTTTCCGGATCCCAGTTCCCCGCGTCGTTCCAGCTCGTCCCCTTCGCGCCCATCCACGTGCGGGTCCCGACGGATGCGGCGGTCACGGTCACGGAGACGGACGTGCCGTCGTCGTTCAGCGACAGCGTGTAGTTTCTCCCGCTCTGCGGATTGCCGACGACCACGTTCGCGAACGCTTCGTCGGAGAGCGGCGTCTTGAGAGCCAGCAGCGGATGCGGTTCGTCCAGCGCACAGTCCTCCGGCACGTGAATGACAAGATTCCCGTCGAAGGAGATCGCGTCGGCGGAAATGGCCGCCGAATCGTCCGCCAGCGCCAGACAGGCGCCCTTCGCCACCTCCAGCACGTTGCCGAAGCGCGTCGCGCCGTGCGCGAAACGCAACGTGCCGCCCGACACGACGGTCTTCGGATGCGCGGAATCGCGCCAGACGACGAGTGCGCCGGCGCCCGCCTTGCGAATCGCCGCGTCGTTCGCGCCCGTCGCCACCGTGAACGCCTGGTCGACCACCACGTCGCGGACGCCGACGTCGAACGCCAACCCGCGCGCGCCCAGCGTCGCCACGCAGCCTGAAAGATAGGGAACGCCCGGCGTGGCGGTGGAAAGGGCCAGCGTCCCGCCGTCCGCCGCCAGCGTCATCGCGGGTTCGCCCGTGGAAGGCGCCGCGCCGTAGATCGCCTTGAGCGAAACGACGGCGTTGTCCGCCAGCGTCAGCGACGTCCGTCCGGCGTAGTCGCTCTTGTTCGTGATGCACGACCCGCTGCCGCCGAGCAGACGCGCGTTGTCGGACAGCGCAATCTCCGCGCGGGACGTGCCGCCGAAGGTCTGCTCGATCGATGCACCGTCGCCAAGGCGGAAGACGGCGTCGTCCCTGATCTCCAGACGCGCGTAGGCATTCTGCTGCGACTTGGCCATCTGAATCCAGTTGCCCGAAACGAGGCCGCACGATCCGTGTGCGCGATCCTTCAGCGTGACAACGCCGACGACGTTCGTCCCGTCCGCGCCAATGGACAGCACACCGCCGCAGGTAAATGTCGCGTCGTCCTGCACGACGATGCGCCCCACGGCGTTCGACATGGTGCCGAGTTGGATGTTGCTGCCGCCACTGGCGGAAGTGCCGGAGGCCGTCGCGAACGTCCCGTTGTCGGCAACCGTCACCAGGCCCGTCGAACACGTCGTGTAGCCAAGATAGACGTTGCCACTTGAAAAAAGCGTGGCATCGTCATGGACGTGGATTTCGCCCTGGTTGCGGAGGTTCTGGAACGCCGCATCCCTGGAACCCGCCCCCAGACGCACGCCGTCCACGACGTCGAGACGCGACGTGTTGAACAAATGGGCGATGCCGGTCGAACGGCCGCTCTTATCCGTGTCGGCGCGATTTCCGAAATCGATGCTGCCGTATGACGACACGTATGCGTCGTTCGTCAGCACGAGTTCCGTACTCCCCGGACTTGCGTTCCCGTCTTTCAGGACGATGCCGTTGATCCGATGGCGTCCGCCGAGAAACGTCGTACGCGTCACCGCGTTGC
>CAYZYQ010000040.1:0-24407 GCA_964482645.1 uncultured Lentisphaeraceae bacterium
GAAGATTATACCAAAAAAGCGTCTGTATAGGGCAATCGGTTAGTCGGCTGCGCAAAGGGAGAGGCAGCAGACGGCGCCGGGATCGGCGGCCGCGCCGAGCCGCGCCAGACTATCCTTCGCCGCCTGTGCGAACTGGGCGGCGGACATCTCGGCAATGCCGTGGACGCGCAGATAACGCGCCCCTTTTCGATAGGCGCTCCGCGCCCGCTTCACGCCAGCTTTCGCCGCCACGGACAACGCCGCGACGTTGCGAGCCGACAACGCCCGGCTCGGCCAGCCGCCGGCAGCGTCTTGCGTCCGCACAAGCGCGTCGACCGCCTGGTCAAGCGTCCGCCGATCGGCCGTCGGGTCTTTCGCCAGCACCGTCACGGCGAACGCCTGCACGTAGGGCGCGGCGGCAGAACCCGTGAAATAGCCATCCGCCCGCTGACAGGCCACGAGATTCGCGAGCGAGAACGTGGGGACGGGTCGGAAGAAAATCGCACCGATGGCCAACAGGGCCACAAGACACGCCGCCAACGGGAACAGCAAAGACGGCTGGAAGAACCCCCGTCCGTACGCGGCGGTCTTCTGCGACAGACGGACTTTCGCCATGACTTCCGACGTAAACGTGTCAGACACCTTCGCCTGAGGCGCGGTGCGCAACGCGGTCACGAACGCCGCAAACTCGGCGTCCGTCCCGTTCAGGGCCTTTTCAACATCTTCATTCATGCCAACAGCTCCTTCAACTTTCTCAGCGCGTTGAACATCCGCGACTTCACCGTACCGACGGGAATTTTCAAGATGTCCCCAATATCCGCGTAGGGGAGATCCTGGAAAACGCCCAGCTCCACGACATCGCGCAGTCCGGCCGGTAGCTTCGCCACAGCCCGCCGCACGTCTTCCCCTTCCGCAGGAGCCGGCGGCGGCGCGGCGTCCGCCCGCACTTCGACTTCCCGCGTCAGGTTCTCAACCAGACCGCGCCGGCGGGCCACGCTGCGGTAGAAGTCCACCGCCACCTGACTCGCCAGGAGGAACAGGAACGTCGTGAACTTCGCCTGCGGCGTGTATTTCGCCCGATAGTTCCAGAGCCGCAGGAACGTCTGCTGCGCGAGATCCTGTCCATCGTCATATGAAACGCCCTTGCGCAGGAAAAAGTTCAGCAAAATATTCTTGTAGCGGTCAACCAGCGTCGCAAACGCCCGCTCCTCCCCCTGGGCGGCGCGGCGCATGAGGTCGGCATCGGCCGTGGATGCGTCTACTTGAGGTTCTGACGGTAGTCGCGCCACATCCCGGCCTGTTTCGTCTTGCCCGCCTTCAACAGGGACGCCACCAGCAAATCAAGCGTCTGCTTGTTTTCGGCGTCATGCGAAATCGCGCGATCCATGATGGCCGCCGCCTGCATCCAGAGCTGGTGGTCGTAGGCCAGACGCGCCGCCGCGAGGTAGTGCTTCTGGACGGACGGATTTTCGTCGATGACGACGCGGTAGGCCGCCAAAACCTTCTCAACGAGCGGGGCCGCCGCCGCGCGGTCTTTCGGCAGATTCGCCTTTTGAAGTTCGGCATAGGCCAGCGCCGCCACGTCCGACAGCGGATCGGCTTTCAACGCCGCCGCGTATTTCGCGATGGCGTCGCGCATCCGCCGCCGCCCCTGCAACTTCTGCCCTTCGGCAATCAGACGGGCGGCTTCGCCCGGATTGCGCGATTGGGCGCCGGGCCGCGCGGCGGCCTCCTGCTGACGCTGTTCGCGCAACGCGGGGATGATCGTACGGGACAGCCGTTCCGCCCGTTCGTCCCGCGCGTCCATCAAACGCACCGCCACCTCGAACTGCTCCAACGCGGCCTCCGTGAAACGGTAGACGTCGCGCGAAAGACACCCCAGATGATACCAGGCCGCCGCATTGCGCGGGTCGAGCCGCTTGGCCGTGAAAAGCGTAATCCGTGCGGCGTCGACCTCTTGCCGGCCGATTTCCACCACGGCGCGGGCGGCCAGCGCCGCACTGCGCAGAGCCGCCGGCAGATGAGCGGCCTTCGCGACGGCGTTGAAATCCGCCACAGCCGCATCGTAATTGCGCTTCAAATAGGCTGCCTGTCCCGACACGAGCAACGCCTCGGCGGAATCCGGCCGCAACGCCCGCGCGGCGGCGGCGGCGGACACCGCGCCGTCCACCTCGCCCAATTTAATGTTCGCCAGTGCAAGCTGAAGACGAGCCTCGAAATTCGTCTCGCACTTGCGGGCCGCCTCCGCGAATCCCCGCGCCGCGATCTTCGTCTCGCCGTTCGCCAACGCCGCCTGCGCCTGGGCGAAGTCCTCGGCTCCGTCGTCCACGTCCGCCGCCGACCCGGCGTCGCCCCCGCAACCGGCGACGAACGCCGCCAGTAGGGCCGAACAGATTGCTGCCTGTGAAATCTTCATCGTCCCATTTCCTAACTTTCCTTGACCGTTCCCTTGAGCACGGCGATGAACGCGCTCTGCGGCACGTTCACGTGACCGAATTCCTTCATTCGCGCCTTGCCGCGCTTCTGCTTTTCAAGCACTTTCATCTTGCGCGTGACGTCGCCGCCGTAGAGTTTCGCCAACACGTCCTTCCGGAACGGGCGAATGTCCTCGCGGGCGATGATTTCACGCCCGATCGCCGCCTGCACGGGGATCTTGAACATGTGCGGCGGAATCGTCTCGGCCAACGCCTTGCACATCTGCTGGCCGCGCGCGCGCGCTTTCGTGCGGTGCACCATCGTCGCGAACGCATCCACCTGCTCGGAATTGAGCAGAATGTCCATGCGCACGATGTCGCTCTCCTGGTAGCCGGCCGGCTCGTAGTCCATCGACGCATAGCCATGGGACACGCTTTTGAGCGTGTCGTGGAAGTCGAGCAGAATTTCGTTGAGCGGCATCTTGCAGTGCAACATCACGCGGTGGGAGTCGACCGTCTCGGTGTTCTCCACCGTCCCGCGTCGATCCATCACAATGCGCATCACGTCGCCAATCGTCTCGCTCGGCGTGATGATTCGCGCGGTGAGAATCGGCTCCGAGATGGATTCGAGCGTACTGGGATCCGGCATCTGCAGCGGATTGTCGAGATCGCGCTCCTCGCCGCCCTTCATCTTGAGTTTGTAGATGACGCCCGGCGTCGTGGAGATGATGTCCAAATTGAACTCGCGGCGCAGACGCTCCTGCACGATTTCCATGTGGAGGAGGCCCAAAAAGCCGCATCGGAATCCGAAGCCAAGAGCGATCGAACTTTCGTGGTGGAAGGAAAACGCCGCATCGTTGAGGTGGAGCTTTTCAAGTCCGCGATGGACTTTCTCGTACTCGTCCGTGCTCATCGGATAGATGCCGCAGAAGACCGTCGGCCGCAGTTCCTTGAACCCCGGCAAGGGGGTGGTCGCGCCAAGCTTCGCCGTCGTCACGGTGTCGCCGATTTTGATGTCGGACGGATCCTTCACAGTGCCCACGAGGTAGCCTACCTGGCCGGCCTCCAGCACGTCCGTCGGCTTTTTCGTGGGGGAGAAGATGCCCACTTCGTGCAACGTCGTCGAAATGCCCGACCCCATGAACTGCACGGTCATACCGGGCTTCACGCAGCCGTCGACGAGACGGACGTACGTGATCACGCCCCGGAATTCGTCGAACACGCTATCGAACACGAGCGCGCGCAACGGCGCATCCACACCCTGCGTCTTCGGCGGCGGAATGCGCTGGACGATGGCTTCAAGGACGTCGGGGCACCCTACGCCCGTCTTGGCCGAAACGAGCAGCGGCTCGTCCATCGGAATCGCCAGAATGTCCTCGATCTGCTGAGAGACGCCCGCCACGTCCGCGCCCGGAAGATCGACCTTGTTGAGGACGGGAACGATCTCCAGTTTGGCATCCTGGGCGAAATAGGTGTTCGCAACGGTCTGCGCCTCCACGCCCTGCGCGGCGTCGACAACGAGCAACGCGCCCTCGCAGGCGCCCATGGCGCGGCTCACCTCGTAGGCGAAGTCCACGTGGCCAGGCGTGTCAATGAGATTGAACAGATACTCCTTGCCGTCTCGGGCCTTGTACATCATCGAGACGGGATGGCTCTTGATCGTAATGCCGCGCTCGCGCTCCAGATCCATCGCATCGAGCGTCTGCGCCTTCAGTTCGCGTTGCGGCACGGCGTGCGTCAGTTCGAGAATGCGATCGCTGAGCGTCGTCTTGCCGTGGTCCACGTGCGCGATAATGCAGAAGTTGCGGATGTTGTCGAGTGTCTGTTCCATAGGTTCGCAGAGACGTATTGTACCACAGATTACAGATTAAAGCAGACCCGCCAGCCGTTCCAGCACCGACCAGTTGCGGCGGTAGCCTTCCTCGGCGGAGGCGAGCAGTCCTTTCGCGCCGTCGGGGTTCGTCTTGAAAAGCGACTTGAAGCGGTTTTCGCCCAGCGCCGTTTCGGCGAACGATTTCGACGGGGCGTGGGAATCGAGCTGAAGCGGCGGCTTGTCCGTCCCCACGCGGGCGGGGTTGTAGCGGAAGAGCGGGAAATGCCCCGTCTCCACGGCCACCTTCTGGCGCTCGAAGCCGTCCGCCATGTCGATGCCGTGCGCCACGCAGTGCGCGTAGGCGATCACAAGCGCGGGGCCGTCGTAGGCGTCCGCCTCCGCAAGGGCCTTCAACGCGGCCTGCGGATTCGCGCCCAGCGAAATCTGGGCCACGTAGACGTTGCCGTACGTCAGGGCGATCTCGCCGAGGTTCTTCTTCATCGCGGGTTTGCCGGCGACGGCGAACTTCGCCACGGCGCCCTTCGGCGTCGCCTTGGAGGCCTGTCCGCCCGTGTTCGAGTAGACTTCGCTGTCCAGCACGAGGATCTTCACGTTGCGCCCGCTGGCGATGACATGGTCAAGCCCGCCGTAGCCGATGTCGTAGGCCCAGCCGTCGCCGCCCACGAGCCAGATGGACTTGCGGACAAGATAGTCCGCCTCCGCGCGGAGGGCGCGGCAGTTCACGCACGGCCGCCCGGCCAGACGCTCCTTCAGTTCCGCCACGGCCGCGCGCATCTCCTCCACACCGGCGGGCGTCGCCTGGTCGATCGTCTCGATCCGCGCACAGAGCGCCTTGAGCGCGTCCGGCGCATGGTCGCTCGTCGCGATGTGGCGCACGATTTCGCGGGCGTGTGCCGCAAGGCGGTCGCACGTCACGCGCATCCCCAGACCGTACTCGGCGTTGTCCTCGAAGAGCGAATTGCCCCACGCGACGCCCTTGCCGTCTTTACGCGCACAGTAGGGCGCGGTCGGCAGATTGCCCGCGTAGACGCTTGAGCAGCCCGTCGCGTTCGCAATCTGGAGACGTTCGCCGCAGAGCTGCGTGAGGAGGCGCAGGTAGGGCGCCTCGCCGCACCCCGCACACGCGCCGCTGAACTCGAAGAGCGGCCGCTTGAGCTGGACGTCGGCGTAGTTCGACACGTCGAGCTTCGTCGCGTCGGCCTCCGGCAGCGACAGGAAGAACTTCCAGTTCGCGGCGTCGACGGCGGCCATCGGATCCTGGCGCACCATCGCAAGCGCACCCTTCTTCGCCGCCGGACAGCTCGACACGCACAGCCCGCAGCCCGTGCAGTCCGCCGTCGAACAGGTGATCGACATCTCGCCGCCCAGCGCCTTCAGCTTGGGCGTCTTCGCCGGCGCGTGCTTGAACGCGGCGGGCGCGGCGGCAAGGTCGTGCGGCGACAGGGTCTTCATGCGCAGGGCCGCGTGTGGGCAGCTGCCGACGCAGCGTCCGCACTGGACACACGCCGCCGGATTCCAGACGGGGACTTCCGAGGCGATGCCGCGCTTTTCCCACTGCGTCGTCGCCAGCGGCCACGTGCCGTCGTCCGGCACCTTCGAGACCGGCAGTTCGTCGCCCACGAGCCCGAGCATCTTCGCCGTCACCTCGCGCACGAACGCGGGCGCTTCGGCGGGGACGATCGGCTTCATCGGGTTCGCGCCCGTCGGCGCGGGCACCTGGTCGGGCGCGACGCGACAAATGCCGCCGGCCGCCGCGTCGATGCAGGCGACGTTCTTCGCCACCACGTCCGCACCCTTCCGCGCATACGTCCGCGCCGCCGCGTCCTTCAGACACGCAATCGCCTCGTCCGGCGGCAGGATGCCGCTGATGCGGAAGAACGCGGCCTGCATGACGGTGTTGATGCGCGAACCCATGCCCGCCTGGCGGGCGATGGCCTCGGCGTCGATCACGTAGAAATTGAGGTTCTTCTCGCGAATCGTCCGGCGCACGGGGTCGGGCAGGTGCGCCCCCACGTCCGCGGGGCCGTACGGCGAGGCGAGCAGGAACGTCCCCTTCTCGGCAATGCCGCCCAGCACGTCGTACTTGGAGAGGAACGCGAAATGGTGGCACGCGACGAAGTTCGGGCGCGTGCAGAGGTACGGACTGCGAATCGGCTCCGGCCCGAAGCGCAGATGCGAGACGGTGATGCCGCCGGCCTTCTTCGAATCATAGACGAAATAGCCCTGCGCATAGAAGTCCGTGTGCGAGCCGATGATCTTGATGGAGTTCTTATTCGCGCCCACCGTGCCGTCGGACCCCAGCCCCCAGAAGACGCCTTCGTGGCGGCCGGCGTGGTCGATCGCGAAGTCGGCGGCCGGCGGAATCGAACGGCCGGTGAGGTCGTCTTCGACGCCGATCGCGTAGCCGTCCTTCGGCTGCGCGGCGGACATGTTGTCGAACACGGCCTTCACGTGCTGCGGCGTGAACTCCTTGCCACCCAGCGCGTAGCGCGCGGCGTAGACCGCCGGACGCGCGCCCGTCCGCGCCCCGTCGCGGAACGCGCGGTCGATCGTCGTGGCGACGTCGAGGTAGAGCGGTTCGCCCGCGCTCCCGCACTCCTTCGTGCGGTCGAGCACGGTGACGGACGTGACGGTGGTCGGCAGGACGGACAGGAAAGCGTCGCGCGCGAACGGACGGTAGAGGCGCACGGCCACCACGCCCACGCGGTCGCCGCGCCGGTTCATCTCCTCCACCGTCTCGCGCACGGTCTCCACGCCGCTCGCCATCGCGACGACGACGCGCGTCGCGTCCGAAGCGCCGTAGTAGTCGAAAATGCGATAGGCGCGGCCCGTCCGGGCGGCGAGTGCGTCCATCTTCCGCTGGACGACGCCCGGCACCTTGTCGTAGTAGGGATTCTGCGCCTCGCGGCCCTGGAAGTAGACGTCCGAGTTCTGGACGGTGCCGCGAAACACGGGATGCTCCGGCGAAAGGCCACGCGCGCGCTGGGCGGCCACGGCGTCGTCGTCGATCAAGGCGCGAATCGTCTCGATTGGCAGTTCGTCGATCTTCTGCACTTCGTGGGACGTGCGGAAACCGTCGAAGAAATGGAGGAACGGCACACGGGTCTCCAGCGTGGCGGCGTGGGCGACGAGGGCGAGATCCTGCGCCTCCTGGACGCTGGCGGACGCCAGCAGCGCGAAGCCGGTCTGCCGGCAGGCCATGACGTCGGAATGGTCGCCGAAAATGCACGTGCCGTTGACGGCGAGTGCGCGGGCGGCCACATGGAGGACGCCCGGCAGGAGTTCGCCGGCAATGCGGTAGAGGTTGGGGATCATCAGCAGCAGCCCCTGCGAACTCGTGAACGTCGTCGCAAGCGCCCCCGTGCCCAACGCGCCGTGGAACGCGCCGGCGACGCCGCCCTCGCTCTGCATCTCGACGACCTCCGGGACGGTGCCCCAGATGTTCTTTTCGCGTCCGGCGGACAGCTCGTCCGCGCGTTCGCCCATGGGCGAAGAGGGCGTAATCGGGTAGATGACGGCAAGGTCGCTGCACGCATACGCGACGCGCGCGACGGCCTGGTTGGCGTCCACAGTGGCTTTCATATCCATCTTTCCAGTGTCAGAATCCGTGAGAACTCAAAACTAAATGCGTTAAAATGAGGTACTAGTATATCAAAACCCCGTCTCCTCTGCTGACACCGTTTGAAACGGACACGCCAGCGGCGGGGACGGGGTGAATACGACCGCACCAAGCAGTCAGAGCGAAAGGACGAATTCGGCCAGATCCTTGATTTGTTCGGGCGTCAACTTCTTCGTCTCGCCGTGCGTGTCATTCGGATTGCACGTCGTCAAAACCTCTTCCATCGTCAACGCACGGCCGTCGTAGAGGTACGGCGCCGTCCGCCAGACCTCGCGCAACGTCGGCGTGTCGAACTTCCGCCCTTCTTCCGTATCCACGCCAAGCCCCACGTCGTAGAGCTTCCCATCCGTCCAAAGGTGCTCGCCGTTCGGACCTTTCGATTCATACGTGTGGCACTCCGCGCATTTCGCCTGACGGAAAAGCGCTTCGCCGCGCTGGGCGCGTTCGGAAAGGCGGCCGTTCACGAGATAGGGACTGGGCACGGGCTTCATGGCCGTCACATAGGCGTCGAAACAGTTCACGTCCTCTTCCGGGCGCGTCACGAACTGAATGTGCACAAGGCCGGCGCGGTTGCAAGCGTGCATATCCGGCCGGATACCCGTGACCATCGTCGGCGGCGTCCACTGCACGTAGAGTTCGCTCTTCGTCTGCTTCGGATTGCCCATGCCGTCGTTCAGCAAATCCCAGTTCAGCGCATCCACACGACCGTCCGGATGGCAGCTGGCGCAACTCTGCCACTGCTGGAAGCACATCGACCCGTCGTTGAACAGCATCTCGCCGCGCCGGACGCGATCCGCCGTGAGGTCGCGCGTCGGCCCCACGGAAAACACGCGGGCTGGCGCGGACGCATCGTCCAGTTCCACACGGGAAACCGCATCGGCGAAATAGAGTGCCGTGAACGCCGTGCGCCCAAGCGTCGCCACACCGCGCGGACCATCCCCGCCCGCAAGCGTCCGCCGACGGATCGACACGAGAAACGCCAAATCGTTCGGCACGTCCTCGGCGCTCTTGACGATGCCGCTCGCACTCTCGCCCTTCGCCGCCTTGTCCAGCCGCGCATGGAGCGCCGCGCGGTCGATGACCGACAGTTCGCACGTGCCGGCGTGAGCTACGACAATCGTCCGACCGTCCGCCGTCACCGCCACGCCCCACGGGTTGGCGGCACCGCGATCCACATCGTCGAGCAACACCGTGTTCACGTAGGCGCCCGTGACGCCGTCAAAAACAGACAACGCCGCCGTGTTCATCCAACCGCGTTCCAACTGCGTCGTGGGCAACTGGTAACGTCCCATCGTGTGCGTGACGTAGATCGACTTCCCGTCCGGCGACGCGCCCACGCCGCGTACGCCCGTGGATCCGTTCGGCAGCATCACGTGCCGCACGGCGCGGGTTGCCGTATCGACCACGCTCACACACGCCGCCACGACGTCGTTCGTCGCCGCGCAGAACGGCAGCAGATTCGCGACGAAGAGCAGTTTTCCACCCGCACCCAACGCCCCCGCAAACGGCTCACGCAACACATTCACCGTACCCGTCACCTTCATCGACGCGACGTCCACGATGCTGACTTTGGCCGAAAAGCGATTCATCACGAACACGGACGCCCCGTCTGCGGAGACGACCGGTGCGCAGGGCGAATGACCGACGGACGCAACCCCCAGCAACGTGCCGTCCGGCGCGAATTTCCGAAGTTCGCCCGAGGCAACGCCACACGTCACGTAGACGGCATCCTTCGTGACGGCAAGCCCCGTCGGGTTGACAGGGGCGTTCGCGCCCTGCGGCGCCACGTCCCACTGGCGCACGACGCGCCCGTCCGTTGCCAATTGCATGACGCGGTGCGCCGTCGCGGCCGTCGCATAGACGCCCGAACCGTCCGGCGCCGCCGCCACGAACTCCGGCGACACATAGGCCGAATCGGCGGGCTGCGCCGACTTCGAGGCGGCCCCCGTAGTGAACACGACAACCAACGCCAGGCATCCCAACGCGGTCCAGACGGACTGTCCCTTCAAGAACTTTTTCATAATCTTTTTATGATACCATATTCGTTCGTGAAAGGGAACACGGGTGTTCTAATTCATCCTGCCGCCGAAATGGGGCGTTTTGTGGTATAATACGCATTTCGCTTTCAGAAAGAGTGTTTGAGCGCATGAGTGACGAAAAGAAACAGACGACTGTCGGGGTTGTCGAACCCCGGACGACAACCCTGAAATTGCCCGCAGACGGGTTCAAACTGGAAGAGGGCGGCGTACTCCCCGAAGTCACCGTGGCATGGGAATCGTGCGGCCTTGAACGCCCCGAAAACGACAACGTGGTCTTCATCTGCCACGCCCTCACGGGCGACGCGCACGTGGCCGGCCGCTATCCGCATGAAACGGAATCGTCCGGTTGGTGGGACGGCATCGTCGGCCCCGGCAAGGCGATCGACACAAACCGCTACCGCGTCATCTGCGCAAACGTTCTCGGCGGCTGCAAGGGCACCACCGGCCCGTCGAGCCTCGATCCCGCGACGGGAAAGCCCTACGGCAGCACATTCCCCCGCTTCACACTGGGCGACACGGTGGAGGTCTACCGCCTCCTCCTCCGCCAGCTGGGTGTCACGCATCTCGCGGCGCTTGTGGGCGGCAGTTTCGGCGGCGTCCAAGTCATCGAGTGGATCACGGCCCATCCGGACGAAGTGGACCGCGCCGTGATGATCGCCGCCGGCGTCGCCCTGAACGCGCAGGCCCTCGCGTTCGATATCGTGGGCCGCGCCGCGATTACGTTCGATCCCAACTGGAACGGCGGCGACTACTACGGCGCGAAAGGTCCGAACGTCGGCCTCGCTTCCGCCCGCCAGATGGCGCACATCACCTATCTCTCGCTCGACCTCCTGAACCGCCGTTTCGGCCGCAAGCTCCAGGAGAACTGGATTCAGCAGGGACAGGATTTCATCGACAAACGCGCCGCCTGGTTCGGCACGACGTTCGCCATCGAAAGCTACCTCGAATACCAGGCAAAGAAATTCCTCTCCCGTTTCGACGCCAACAGCTACCTCCATATCACGCGCGCGCTCGACCTTTACGATGCGACGGTGAAGTACGGTTCGATGGACGAAGTCTGCCGTCGCATCCAGGCCAAACTTCTCCTCATTTCCATTTCCGGCGACTGGCTTTTTTCGGCGGAGCAAAGCCGCGTGATCGCGACAGGTCTGCTCAAGGCCGGCAAGTCCGTGTCCTACTCGCATCTCGATATCAAGGTGGGCCACGACGGCTTCCTCACGCACACGAAGGAACTCGGCCGCGTCCTGTCCGGCTTCTTCCGCGATCCGGTTACGCCGGCGCTTACGCCCGAGAAGGCGCGCAAGTTCGCGCCCATTGCGGCCATGGTGCCCGAAGGCGCACACGTCCTCGATATCGGCTGCGGCAACGGCGCGTTGCTGGGGCTTCTGCACAAGGAGAAGCACACCGTCGGCACGGGCGTCGAAATCGACTTCGATAAAATCTGCACGTGCGTCGCCGCCGGCGAATCCGTCCTGTTCGAGGACGCCGACGAGGGCCTCACCCTTCTGCCCGACCGCGCCTGGCGTTTCGCCATCCTGTCCGAAACCCTGCAGTCCGTCAAGAAACCGCGCGAACTGTTGGCGAAAATCCTTGAGAAAGCGGACGAGGCCGTCGTCACGTTCCCGAATTTCGCCGCGTGGTCGATCCGTCTCCATCTGCTTCTGACGGGCCGTATGCCCGTTGAACGCGAACTGCCGTTCGAGTGGTACGACACGCCGAACACGCACTTCTTCACGCTCGCGGACTTCCGCGCCCTTTGCCAGAAGGACGGCATCGAAATCAAGGAAGTCGTCGCCGAGTCCAACAACCTTCTCGGCCGTCTGTTCATTGCCTGCGGTCTGCCGAATCTCGGCGCCTCGCGCCTCGTCGTTCGCATCGCCCGCGCGTCGGAACCGTCCGCATGAACGCGCCCCTCTGCCTTCTCGTCCCCGCGCTTCTGGCCGCCGCACGTTGTTTCGGCGGCTCGTCCGTTCCCGACATGCCCGAAGCGCTCCGCGCCGACGCGACGGCCGTCATTGCCGCCGCCGCGAACGTCACCGCCGCCCGTTTCCCCGACGCCCACGCGGTGACGGTGGACGACCGGCTGCACACGGTTTACGAGGCCGATGGCGCAGACGTCACCTGGGATGACGAGTGGGTCAAAGTGCTGACGGAAAAAGGCCGCCGCGCCCACGCCGCCATCACGCTCGACTTCAACGCGCGTTATGGCGACGCGGGAATTTTCTGCGTGGAGATCGTCGGCACGAACGGACAGATCCGCGCCGTCGACTTCCGGAAGTCGCTCAAGATTGCAACGGACAATTCGTCCATGGACGCGAACATCGTCGACCCCATGGACAAGACATTGCGCTGTGCTGTCCCCGGTCTGGCCGTGGGTGAAATCCGCCACGTCCGTTTCTACCGCCGCAACGCGAAACCGCGCATGAAAAATGCCTGGGCCGACGTCACGGCTCTGGAATACAAACAACCGATCATTTCGACCGTCGTCTCCGTCGATTCCCCGACGAACCGCCCGCTCGTCCACGCCGTCGTGCGCCATCCCTTCGAGCAGACGTGTGTTCGCGCCCCCGACGAAACACGGCCCGATGGGCGGACGCGCCTAAAATGGACGGTTCGCGACGTGCCGCAGATGTTCGACGAACCGAACATGCCGCCGCTGCTGTCCTGTGTCCAGACCCTCCATCTTTCCACCGTCCGCGACTGGAAGGACGTCTCGCGCTGGTACTGGTCGATCTGTACAAACCATCTCGCGAAGACAACGCCCGCGATGACGAACGAAGTCGTGAAGTTGACAAAAGGCTGCACGACGCCGCGCGACCGGATTCGCGCCTTGTTCAAGTTCGTCGCGCAGGACGTCCGCTACATGGGCCTGACGCTGGAGGACGACGTGCCCGGCTACGAACCGCACGATGTGGACGTGACGTTCGCCAACCGCTACGGCGTCTGCCGCGACAAGGCGGCCCTGCTCGTCGCCCTTTTGCGCATTGCCGGATTCGACGCCTATCCCGTCCTCATCCACACGGGCGCGAAGCGGGATTCCGATATCCCCAATCCGTTTTTCAACCACGCCGTCGTGGCCGTTGCGGACACAAATGCGCCCTGCGGTTACACCCTCATGGATCCGACGGACGAATCGTCGAAAGACGTTCTGCCCGACTACCTGTGCAACAAGTCGTTCCTCGTCGCGCATCCGGCCGGCGAAACGTTGCGCACATCGCCCGTCACGGACGTCCGCGAAAACCTCCTCCAAGTGGACACAACCGGCACGTTCTCGCCCGACGGTTCGTTGCTGCTTGAAACACGTTTCGCGTTCAACGGCATCAACGACACGCTCGTTCGCGACGAACTCCTTTCGCGCCGTCCCTCGAAACGCCGTCTCTACATTTCCGATGTCTGGAAAGGCGCCGTACCGGCGGCGGAACTGCTTTCGTGCGAAATCGAACCGAAAGATCTTCGTCAAGTCGAAAAACCGTTCCGCGTCAAAACGGTCGTGCGAATTCCCGACGCCATCCTGCGCGGCAAGACGCGCGATGCGATTCCGTTGCCGTTTGTGACGCGCGGATTCAACATCGCCCAGATCATGCTGCACGAAAACACGGCATTGGAAAAACGCCGTTTCCCGCTCGTCCTGCCGATGACGGCCGGCGCGGAGGAGACGCTGCGCCTGACATTGGGCGACGGAGTGGGCAAGCCCGTCCACCTGCCGGAATACGACGCATTCGCCACGAACGGTTATGCGTTCGCGTTGAACGCCGTCTGCACGTCTGGCGTCCTGACGGCCACACGCCGTCTGGAGGTCAACGCGCTGGAGTTCGACGTGCCAACCTACCAGGCGTTGCGCGATCTCTGCAAGGAGGCCGAAACGGCCGATCACAATCAACCGCAGTTCGCGGCGCGTGACCGAGAGGACGATGCGTCGTTCAACGTCCTCCGTTCTGAGACGATCGTGCATTTCACGTCTCCACGCACGTGGGTAGAGACGAATATCGTCGAAAAGAAAATCGTCGGACGCAACGGACTGAAACGCGCCTCGGAGTTGAAAATCCCCTACGCGCCGTCCACACGCGCGGTCGAACTCGTGTCCGCAACCGTCTCGAACCGCAACGGCCGCGTGGCATCCGTCACGCCGCAGGAAATCAACGTGATGGATTGCGGTTGGGCGGCATCCGCGCCGCGCTACCCCGCGTCGAAAATCCTCGTCGCCAATCTCCCCGCCGTGGAAATCGGCAGCATCGTGCGGACGGTCGTCGTGAAAACCGTCACGAACGCGCCGACGGCCTTCACGTGCCACGGATATGCGGGGAGCGTCGAGCCGTACGGATTCGAGCGTTTCGAGTTCCATGTGCCGGATGGCATGATCTTCGCGTGGCGTGAAAAAGGTCTGATGCATACGGAGACGAACGGCGTCTATTGCTGGTCGTGGTCGAATCCGGAACGCATCCCGAACGAGCCGTCCCAACCGCCCTACGCGAAATGGCGACCGACATTCTCCGTTTCAACGGCGGACTGGCAGACGCAGCAGGGAGGACTTGTCGCGGCGCTCGCACGGGCGCGGGCGCGAGGTTCGGACGCGGCGCGACGCACAGGCGCCGAACTGACGAAGACCTGCACGACGCCGCAGGAACGCATCACCGCCATCCGGACGTTTCTGGCCACGCATCTGCGCACGGCAGGGCCAGGGTTGTTTGAATTGCCGTTCGACAGCGCGTTTTCAACGCCAGATCAAGCACTGGCAGATGCGTCCGCCTCCCGTGCCGACACGCGCAACCTTCTGTTCTCCCTTCTGGAAGGCGCGGGTTTCGACTGCGCATTCGTCCTTGCCGCCGACGGCGACTTGACCGCCGAAAAGACGTGTCGGCGCGTCCCGTTTCCATCCACGTTCGATTCGCTCGTCATTCGCGCGGTCTGGACGGACGGTTGGCTGCCCTTCCTGCGCGACAAGACCGTCTTTTGGATTGCGGGCGAGAACGAGTACACCCCGGCGGAAGCGAGCGCCTGGTTGGGCGATTCGTTCTACGATCCCGCCGCCGACACGTTCGGCACGATTGGCGAAGGCGTGGACGACGTCTGGCGAACGCGAAAGGAAAGCACGTGGCGCATGTCGGTGCGCGAGAACGGTGCGGTCGACTTCGACATCGCCCTGCGTACATGGGGCGCCGGCGTCGGTTCATTCCGCAAGACCCACACGGAGATATTGCCGGAGATGCGCAGCCGTCTCCACCAGCAACTGTTGGGTCTGGTGTCCCAGAACGCCACCGCCACGTCCGACTTCACCACCGACACGGAATCCTATCCGTCGCTCATCGCCTTCTCCGCCTATGTAGATCGCTACGCGCAGATTACCGACGGGACGTTGACGCTTGACCTCGACCAATTGATGAACGAGGCGTTTCCCGTCAACGACACGCCACGCACGTCGCCCATTGCGCTTTCCAAAAAGAATCCGCAGAAAATCACGTGCGAAATCGTCCTCCCGCGCGGCTGGACGGAAATCGAGCGTCTGCCAGATGCGTTCACCCTGCGCAACCCGAAGAACAACAAGGAGATTTGGATCGCGCGCGACGTCGTGTCGCGTCATGAAAACGGCCACCTCATCGTCACCGTCACGCACACGAGTCAACGCGCCCACGCAACGATCCTTTCCGCCGACTACGCCGCCTTGTTGCGCGAATGGAATCGCCGCCTCGCCGCGCCCGCCGCCCGGACGATTATCGTACGCAAAGCACCATGAAAAAATTTTCCGCACATGTTTTCGGATGCCTCTCGTTGGCCTTCTCCGTCGTCGCGCACGCGGCGACGGATGTCACGTTCCTGATGTGCTACCGCCCCGACCATCCCGAAGACCCGCCGACGAAACAACTTCTCGCATTCACCGCCGCGCATCCGGACATCCGCCCGCTCCAATGGGGCGGCCTCACCCTGCCAGGCGCGGGCGGACGCGCCACGTTCATGCTCGCGCTCGCGGGCGGCACGGCGCCGGACGTCTACAAGGCATGGTTCCACATCCTCCGCTACGACATTGACGAGGGATTCTGTCATCCGCTGAACGAATGGCTGGGCGAGGACGCGGACGGCGACGGCGTGTTGTCCGACGCCGAGGTGAAGTGGCCGGGCTGGAAGGATGTACCGCCGCGCTGGCGCGATGTGGCGACAAAGGACGGCAAGGTCTACGCCGTCCCCACGCCCGGCTTCGCCTACTACGGTATCCTTTACCGCAAGGATCTCGTGGCGGCGGCCGGCCTTGACCCCGAAAATCCACCGCGCACGTGGGCTGACTTCGCGACGTGGTGCGAGAAATTGACGTTCCCCGACAAGACGATTCCCGGCGCGACCGTCGCGCGTGGCCAACGTGCGTTCGGCATTGAAAACCGCCCGTGGGGCTTCCTCCCCTGGGTCGGCGCGGCGGGGGGCGACGTCGTGCGCACAAACGCCGTCGGCGCGTGGGAGGCGTGTTTCGACAGCCCGGCGTGCCTTCGCGCCGCCGCGTTCCTGAAAGATCTGATTGGACGCGGCGTCGTCCGCGCCTTGCCGCAGCTCTCGCTCTCGAACGACGTCGCCGACATGTTCGTGCAGGGTGAAATCGTCAGCGTTTTCGGCGGCGAAGATCTCGTCATCTACCTGACGGAGAACTTGAACTTCCCGGCGGAGCAGATTGGCCTCATGCCCTTCCCGGCGGCGGACGCGACGTGCCGTCCCGTGCTGCAGGCGCACAAACATTTCTACGCACTGACGGAGGGCGTGGCACGGCGGCCGAAAGCGGAACGCGACGCCGTGTGGGCCTGCGTGAACGAACTCGCCTCGCAGGACGTCTACGACGAAACCGTCCGCAAGAACGTGGCGGAAGGACGCGCCCGGTGGTGTCTGCCGGCCGATCTGGAACGCCTCGGTTTCACAGAGCATCTGGCGGAAGTCCCGCCCGGCATCCGACGGATGTACGACGACCTCACGGCGGGACGCATTCTCGCCGTCACGGAACCCGCCGTCGGCTTCTGGCAGGCGGCGAGCGATCTCGTCAGCCGCCGTTTCCTCGGTATTCTCCTGAGCGACGCCGGACACGACTTCGATTTCGCGGCGGCGTTGCGATCGATTCGCGAAGACGCCAATCGCGGGCTGATGTTCGACGCCGACCGCCGAAAAATCGAGGCGCGACGGCCGCTCGCTCGCGTGATTCTCGGTATCGTGCTCGTCTGTGCGCTCGTGTGCGCCGGCCTCGTTTGGAAGAACCGCCGGACGCGGACGGCGGAAACGGTGAACGTGGGGGCTTCGCACGAGGCTGAAAAGACATTTCGTCTGGCGCCGTGGTTGTTCCTGCTGCCGGCGATTCTCTCCATCGCGCTGTGGAGTTACTGGCCGCTCATGCGTGGCGCCGTAATGGCGTTTCAGGACTACCGTATCGTCGGCGCGGGATCGTGGGCGGGGCTGGACAACTTCATCCGCGTGGCGTCCGACCCCAACTTCTGGAAAGCGTGGGGGCGCACGTTTGAATACGTGGGCCTCACGCTCGGACTGGGATTCGTGACGCCCGTCGTCCTCGCCTTGCTCCTCAGCGAAATTCCACGCGGAAAAGTCTTTTTCCGGACGCTCTACTTTCTCCCGCATCTGACGAGCGCACTCGTGGTGACGTTGTTGTGGAAACTCATGTTCGATCCGACAGAGAACGGCATGTTGAACCAAATGCTGGCGTTCTTCGGCATCGCCCGCCACGCCTGGTTGCAAGATCCGGCGTGGGCCATGACGTGCTGCATCCTGCCAGGCGTCTGGGCGGGCGCGGGGATGGCCTCGCTCATCTACATCGCCGCGTTGGGGAGTCTGCCGCCCGACTACTACGAAGCCGCCGCAATCGACGGCGCGGGGATCTTCGCGCGTTTCCGCCACATCACCTTGCCGCAGCTGGCCCCGCTCATGGTCATCAATTTCGTCGGCGCGTTCATCGCGGCATTTCAGGGCATGGGGTCGATTTTCCTGCTGACGTTCGGCGGGCCGGGCGACGCGACGAACGTCCTCTCGTTGACAATCTGGAAGGAAGCCTACAACAACCTCCGCTTCTCCACGGCCACCACGATGGCGTGGTTTCTCGGCGTCGCGCTGATCGGCTTCACCTATTTGCAGATCCGATTCCTGCGGCGTGTGGAATTTCGTCAGGCCGCCGCGAACTGAAACGCCATGAAAAAACTCGTCCGACTTTTCTGGGAACTCTTCAAAATCTCGCTCTTCGTCGTAGGGGGCGGCTACGCCATCATCGTCGTGGCCGATCAGGTGTTCGGCAAGAAATTGAAATGGCTGCGCGAGGGCGAACTTCTCGAACACCTGCCGATTTTCCAGATGGTGCCCGGTCTGATCGCGGGCAACACCGCCATCTACGTCGGCCTCAAAATGGCGGGACGGCTCGGCGCGGCTGTCGCGCTCGTCGGCGTCGCGCTACCGTCGTTCGCGATTTTTCTCGGCGTGACGTGCGGCTACAATTTCCTGCCCATGGGCAACGTCTGGCTGGACGCCGCCTTCCTCGGTCTGCGTAGTGCGCTGACGGGACTCATCGCCGCGACGCTCCTCAAAGGCTGGCGAAAAAGCGTGTCGGGCATCTACGGGTACGTGTCCCTGCTCGTGGCGGGCGTCCTCCTCATCGGCCTTCACGTGAACACGGTGGCCGTGCTCCTGTTGGGCATGGGCGCCGGCATCGTCTGGAAACTCTGCGGTGGCGTAACGCCCGCCGTCGATGGCGCGTCCGCCGGTCTCACATTGTCGGCGACCTCCTTGAAAAAACGGCTCGTGGTGACCGGCGCCGCGTTGCTCGTTTTCGCAGGTGTCGCCGCGTTCGCGCATGACATTCTGTTTACGTTCCTGAAGTTCGGCTGTCTTGGATTCGGCGGCGGCTACGTCCTCGTGCCGCTCTACATCGAGACGTTCGTCGGCCCTGCGGCGCCGCTCCTCCAACTGCCCATGGCCGACTTCTCCAACCTAATGGCGCTTACCCAAACGACGCCCGGTCCCGTGAGCATCAATGCCGCCACGTTTTTCGGTTACCATCTGGGCGGACTGCCGGGGGCGGCCATCGCCACGGCCGCCCTGCTGCTACCATCCTACATTCTCCTGACGGCGGTTCTCACGGGCATCGAAAAGTGGAAGACGAATCCCATTGTGCAGGGACTGCTCTGGGGCGTCAAACCCGTGACGACCGCGCTCATCCTCTCCGCCGGTCTTGCGTTCGTCGAAATGTCCGTCTGGAACACGCCGGCGGGCGGTGTCCGCGCGTTCCATCCCTTCGCGCTCGTTCTCGCCCTCGGCGCGGCCACGCTCATCCTGAAAAGCCGCCTGTCGGTCATGTCCGTCATCTTTCTCTGCGGGGTGTTGGGCGCCCTTGTCTTTCCATTCGGGGGGTAAAGGCATGGACGCGCGAACACTCCCGATCGGATTCTTCGACAGCGGCGTGGGCGGACTTTGCGTCCGCGACGCCGTGCGGACGCTCCTGCCGCGTGAAGACACGGTCTACTACGCCGATTCGGCCCACTGCCCCTACGGCAATCGCCCGGCGGCGGAAATCCGCGCCCGCGCCCGCACGTTGACGAGACTTCTCCTTGCCACGCCCTGCAAGATGATTGTCGTGGCCTGCAACACGGCGACGGCCGCCGCCATCGACGTCCTGCGCACGGAATGGCCGGACGTTCCCTTCATCGGCATGGAACCCGCCGTCAAACCCGCCGCGTTGAACTCGAAAAGCGGCGTCGTGGGCGTTTTGGCGACGGAGGGCACGTTCCACGGTCGTCTCTACCGCGAAACGAGCGCACGGTTCGCGCAGGGCGTAACGGTGCTCGCATGTGTGGCGGACGAGTTCGTCCGCCTCGTGGAGACGGGGGAAACGGACGGCGCCCGCGCCGAATGCATCGTCCGCGCAAAAGTCGAGCCGCTCCTCGCGGCGGGAGCCGACCATCTCGTCCTCGGCTGCACCCACTTCCCGCATTTGACGCACGTGATCGAACGGGTCGCCGCCGGACGGGCGGTCGTCGTCGATCCCGCGCCCGCCGTCGCCGCGCAAGTGAAGCGCGTCCTTGCCGCCCGCGATCTGCTCAACGACGCCGGCGGCGCGAACCATGCATTCACCCGCACGTCTCGCTCCGCGTGACGCCCGCTGGGTGCCTCACCCGTTCACGGCACGATACACGTCCAGCGTTTCGGCGCACATCCGCGCCACGGAGAAGTTCGTGCGAACAGACTGGAGCGCGGCGGCGCGGATTTCGTTCTTGCGCGTGTCAGAGAGGTCGAGCATTTCGTCCAGTTTCGCGGCCAGTGCGGCGGCATCGCCTGGCGGCACGAGGAAACCCGTCCGCCCGTCCTGAATCGTCTCGCACGCGCCGCCGTGGGCCGTGCCGACGACGAGAACGCCCATCGCCTGGGCTTCGGGAATCGTGCGACCGAACGCCTCGGGTTGTGCCGACGAGGCGTTGATCACGATATCGCTCAGCGCGTAGACCTTCTGCATTTCGCGCGTATGGTCGCGGAAAACGACTTCCGTCTCGTTGGGCAGTTTGGAGGCGATTTCGCGCAGACGATCCGAATAGTCCGTCCGACCTTGATCCGAACCGATGAAGAGGACGCCAAGACGCTTGTGGCGCATCTGCGCAAGTGCGGCGAGAAAGACTTCTTGCCCTTTCCAGTACGTCAGACGACCCGGAAGCGTGAGAATCGGAATGTCGGGCGAAAAATGGTAGTAGTCGACTTTCTTGGCGCGAGCTTCTTCGGGCGTCACGGCATCGGGACGAAAGAAATCCGTATCCGCCCCGCGATGGATACGGACGAGACGGGCGGGATCGGCGTGGTAGGTGTCGATGACGTGCTGACGTACGTAATCGGACACGCAAATCGTCAGCCGCCCTTTCAACATAATGCGGTTGTAGGGGATTTTGAGAACACGCGGCTGCGTTCCATAGACGCCGTGGAATGTAGCAATCCATGGAACGCCACACGCTTTCGCCGCCCAGTGCGTCGACCAAGCGGGCGCCCGCGACCGGACGTGCAGGAGCGTGAACCCCTCGCTCCGAACCAGTTGCGCCAAACGCCCCGCGTTGGCGCGAATCGTCAACGGATTCTTGCTCTTCAACGGCAAGTCGAAATGGGGAACGCCCAGCGCGCGCAATTCCTCGACCATCGGGCCGCCCTGCGAGGCGACGGCGTTGGGAATGCCGGCCGCCACAAGGGCGCGGGCGATTTCAATCGTCCCGCGTTCGACACCGCCCATCTGCAGGGACGGCAGAATCTGCAAAATCTTCATACGCCCATTATAGCATACCCGCCATCCCCTCGCCGCCACATATTCTTAACGGACGGACGGAGTTTTGATATGATGGAGGCATCTGAACAAAACACAACAGGAAACAAACCATGAAAAAAACAATCGCCTTCCTTTCGCTGACGACCACCCTCGCCGTCTTCGCCGCGCCGACGCGGACGCCGCTGTTCAACGGCAAAGACCTGTCCGGCTGGACATCCGTGGTCGACCACGATGTGACGGGCGGCTACACGGCTACAGAACCGACATGGGCCGTCGTCGATGGTTGCATCCGCAGCACGGGTACGCCGTTTGGTTATCTGCGTACGAAACGCGCCGACTATGCCGATTTCAAACTCCATGTGGAATACCGCTGGTGGCGTGAAACGAAGAAGCCAAACTCCGGCGTCTTCGTGCTCGTCACGAAAGAAGACGGACGCTTCCTGCCCACCTGTTGCGAAAACCAGTTGTGCAAAGGCGACGCGGGCGACGTCCTCGGTCTCTGTGGCGGCACGTTCAACGGGCTTCCCGAAAATGCCAAGCACCCGTTCAAACTCCAGAAAGCCAACAAGAAGAACGCCAGCAGCGAAAAGCCCGACGGCGCATGGAACACGCTCGAAGTTGAAGTCCGTAACGGCACGATGGTCAACCGCGTCAACGGCGTCGAACAGAACCGTGTGGAAAAACTCTACGCCGACCGAGGCGCCATCGCCCTCCAGTCCGAGGGTGGCGCCGTGGAGTTCCGCAACGTCTGGATTGAAGAGAACTGACATTTGCGTCTCCGCCTTCTCCGTGTCGAAACGGGAAAGGCGGAGACGTACGAAAGCAACGGAACGGTCGACTACTGGATTACCAGTAGGAGGCCTGGCGGCGCGTACCGTACCTCCACGATGCCAGTTGCGGAATCGTAGACGAATTTGAACATGTTCGGCTTGGCGAACGCGCACTCGACTTTCCAGTCCGTGAAATCCACGGTGGCGGGCTTGTCCTGAAGGCGGCAGAGCCCTTGCCGGAATCGCGTCACCGTCTCCTCCGTCACGTTCACGGGCTTGACGACCACGTTTCCCGCACAGGTCAACGACGCCATGTTCAAAACATCTGCCCGCGCTTTCGTGCCGTCGACGGCGAATCCGCCACCCGCCGCCACGGTCACGGCGCTGACCACGCCCGTGCCGCCGAGAAACGCGCCCGCATCGACGGACACGCCGCTGGAGGACGCAATGGAACCGTCCACCTGCAGGGTCCCTTCCGCCACCTCCGTCACGTGCGTGTAACCGTTTGCGCCATAGAGCCGAAGCGTACCCACACCCGTCTTCCGAATGCCGTCCCGGAAACGCGCCCACTTCCATGGCGCATACGTATAGCTGTTCGGCTTATCTCCGTAGTTCGGGTAGCAGATGTTGATCAAGTCGCGCATGGGAAGACCGATCGCCGCGTCCACGTCGTCGTCGCCCGTAATGTCCGCCGTTTCAATCTCCACCACGCTCCACAGGTTCGTGAGATGCGGCTTGTCCGTCGAAATCGGCGCGTCATCGCGGACACTGTCGAGAGTGAACCCCAGATACATCACATTATGCGTCCCACGCACGTTGAGGTCGTAAGGCGTGCTGCCGGAAAACGAAAGTTTTTTGCCGATTGTCATCAGCGCGTACTCAATCCACTTCTGCGGCGCACCGTTCCCATAGAACAGTTCACCGCCGTCAAGCGACAACGCACCAAACACGTGTGTGCCGTCGGCCAAATGCAGTCTGCCGCCCGCCTCGACGGCGATTGTGAAACTTGCCGGCGTGTTCGGATTGGCGATCGGGAAATTGTCCGTCTTGTCGAGGTCGCCCAACTGCAGCGTCGCACCGTCCCTGACCGTAACGGAACGGTCGTACCCGTCAATCGGACCCAACGTACTCTTTCGGCAGCTGTCGCGGACATCCGCTGTCAAAGACACGAACAAAGTTCCTTCCGCTACGACGACATTCCCCGTGAACGTATTGTTATTGTTCGCCAATTCCATTGTCCCATGACCGGTCTTGATGAACCGCCCGTCCCCGAAATAGGCCTGAGGTGGCGCATTGACCTCCGTGTTTCCAACGCGACCGCGGACGATAAAGTCCGCCTTCGCATCCCCGGTGATATCGGACACGTTAATCGTAATCGGTTGCCCTTGTTTTCTGCCGAACGTCAGCGAACGGTTGTCAAACGTCATCGGATACGTCCCGTCAATTGCAAGGTCGCCTGAAAAAATCAGCGACCAGGCATCAACGTCCATCTTCCCCGCTTTCAACGCCGCATCAAAGAGGCTCAGGTTCGGAAAATTGACGTAACGGCCGACGTTGCCGGACGTATCAATCGTCGCGTTGGAAAAGACAACATGGATGCACGAATTCACGTTTTGTCCCGCGTTGCCGGCACCGCCGAATCCATAGCCGCTGGACATGGCACACCATGTCGTGTTCGAAAGGAAGGCGACTGTCCGATTGCAAATCATCGATCCCGCCGGATTACGGTTGTCGGTCGTATAGTTGGAATTGTATCCCGACAGGAAACGTCCGCCATGCATCGTGAAATCGCAGTTCCACTGAAACCCGTAGTTGACCGAGAAATCGCCCATGCCGAACTTGTCAATCGACTTCGCCTGGAAGCAAGGCTCACCGACATAGCCTAAACCGTTGCACGACCATGAAAAGGTCTGCGTGTCGTTGCTGATGACGATCGCGCCGATGTCGAACTCCTTGACCCACGTACTGATGAGATCCGTCCGAATCAGACGTGTCGTCGGCGTCTCCCATTCACTTTCAAGGAAGAAGACGTTGTCACCGGATTCAAAGCAGACCCGCGTCTTCGTGTCATCGCCCTTCACGTACCAGTTGGCCGTAATGAGATCCCAATCGGTGTTATCCGCCGCCCCCAGCCACACGAGATCACGCGCGTGCCCTACGAACGACGTAACACACCATCCAATCATCAACCATCCAATCGAGACGAAACGCTGTTTCATGGAAACATCTCCTTGCCGAACGCAACGGCAAGTGAACCGAACAATCTGACACCCGCCAAATCGCATCCGTCCATCTCGTCGCCGCAGTCAAATTCTGCTAAACAGGACACTTGTCATTATACTTGTTTTTTTTTTCTTTGCAAGCGCAGACTTTTAGGAGACAAACCAAAACGACAGCGTCAATTCCAAGGCTCGCCGTCCATGACATAGACCCAATTGGTGCCAAACCCGGACCAGATGTTCCTTCCCGGCGAATGGACGAAATACATC
>CAYZYQ010000041.1:0-24267 GCA_964482645.1 uncultured Lentisphaeraceae bacterium
GGGCGGAACATTCCCCCGCCAGAGGAAACGCGCTTCTCTCGCTGATACGGTCATTCCCTTTCAATCAAGAACATTGCTGGGAGTGTACCATATTTCGGCATCAATCTCAATTATCGGCCGATTGGCCATGTCCGTTGCACATCAGCGGAAGATTAAAAGTGTTCCGACGGCATTGGAAATGCGTAAAAAACCGTTCTCGTAAACAAGACGGTAGGAGCTGGGATAACCGTCGCCCAATCGGAATGCCGGCACGGTGGCCGCACCGGCGGCAAATCGGAATGCCGGCACGGTGGCCGCACCGGCGGCAAATCGGAATGCCGGCACGGTGGCTGCACCGGCGGCAAGGCCCGTCAGATCGGCAAGAATCCGTGTCCGCGGCGTCGGCTCGCCGCGCAGTTCGACGACTATCTTCCGTTTCGCCGCGTCCGGAAACGTGAACGCGCCGGCCAGCGACAGGCAGGACTCGGGGTTCGCCAGATCGAACGTCCAGACGGGCGACGTCAGCGCCACCGACGATCCGTCCGCCACGGCAAGACCGCCCGCGCCCACGACGTCCAGTTCCGCCGCCAGTTCGGCCGCCACACCCGCGTCCACGCGGACGTCCGACACGCCGTTCGTCACGCCCAGCACGCCGTTGAACGTGCAGACTGGCGTTTCGCCGGCCACGGCGCCCGACACGTCGAGCCGGACGTTGTCGAGCCGCATCCCCGTGTAGTAGCCGCCGCACTGCCCCCATACGCCCAGATGGGCGCCAGACGGAAATTTCTCCGCCAGGTCGGCCGCCGCAAGCGCGTTCGTCGAAACCCAGGTGGACGTCCCCATATTCAAACGGACGACCAGGTTCTTCAAGTCCCACGCGCACTCCACGTGCAGAGGCGTCCGCCGGATGTTCTCCATGGTAAAGACCGTGTTCGTCACGGGCACGCCCAGCCCCTTGCAATTCTTGATCCAGGAGAAAATCGACTGCCACGGCATCAGGTAGCACTGCATCCCGTAGGCGCTCGGCTCGTTGATGCGGTTTCCCGTCTCGCCATTGCTGAACGTGCCGTTCGCATACCCCTTCGTCCCATCGTGGAGGACAAGGCAGAATCCATCGCCCAGCATACCCCACGGTTCGTGGATGGAATAGTCGAACGCGAACGTGAACGGCCTTGACAGGTCGAGCGGCGCGGCCGTGTTCAACGACCCGTAGGCCTTATCGCGCGCGCTCGGCAGAAGGTCCACCGCCGCGCCGGCCGCGTCGAACACCGCCGTCGCCTGTCCCTTCATCGTCCAGTCGGCGCCGAACAGACCGTTCGGGCTGAGGAAGAAAACCGACGCGGTCGTCGGCACGACCCTCCCGACCGACGGCGCGGCCGAATGCGCGTTCGCCAGAAGGCCGCCCGAGAAATCCGCAAGATCCATCGTCGCCGGCCAGACGGCCGTCGTAGAACCGAGTTCCAGCGTCCCCGCGCCTGTCACGCGCCGCAGTTCCGTGTGGCGTCCGTTCCAGGCGGACAGCACGCGCAGCGGCACGACCGACCATTCCGTCTCGCCCGGAGCCTTCATCTCCACCTTGATGATTTCCCAGCCGCCCTTCTCGCAGAACCAGACCGTCAGCGGGTGGTGGCCCGACGTCAGCTCGACCGTTCCCGACGCCGTCGTGGAGGCCGAACCCGCCGCAACGCCCACCACCACGTTCGTTCCGTCCATGACCAGCCTGGCCGCGTCGTCGGCGCAGAGGCGGAACGCATACGTCCCGTCCGTGTCGGCGATGAACGACCCTTGGAACTTCACCAGGAAATTGTCCTTCGATCCGCCGATGGTGTCGACCAGCGGTCCCTTGTTGCCGCCCGCGCTGTCGTTCGTGCCGCTCTTGAATCCCTCCGTGAACGCCGCCATGTCGCCGACGAAGTCGGGCGACGTGGTCGCGGCATGGTCGATGGCGTTCTGCATCATCGTGTCCATCGAATCCGCAGACGAAATGTCGTACCAGGCCGACAGCCCCAGACCGACCGTCTGCGCGTCGTCGCGTCCGAGGAAAGACGTCCGCGCAGTGGCGCTCGACACGTAGTCGCCGGCGACATGCACGCCCTCCGCGAGTTCCACGCGTCCGACGGCGACGTTCAACGACCCCTCGACGTCCGTGTCGGGGCCGAGCCGCCAGCCCGTCCCGCTCGCGACGTCCACCGTCACGTCCCCCGCCAGACGCCCGTTGAACGATGCGTCCGCCCACGTCGCGCCCGTGAACGTCACGCCGCCGTCGGGGATGCCGACGACGGCGCCGTTCCCGTACGGCAGCGGAATGCGCGTCGACGCCGTGCCGTTCAGATCGAGCGTCCCGCCGTTCTCCAGCTCAATCGCCCCCTCGCGCACCACGTTCCACGGATGGTCGAGTTTCACCGTGCCGCCGGCAATCCGCAGGACAGACCGGTCGGGAGCGGCGGCGAACGGCTGGCGGTTGAACGGCCGGGCGAACGTCAACGTGCCGCGCCCGAACTTGGTAACGCGCCCGCCCGTCGCCGAGAGCGCGGTGTCCAGCGTGAAGTCCGAATCGCAGTTGACCGAAAACACCTGATTGTAAAGATCGACGTGCTGGATGATTTCGCTCCCCGCCCAGCTGCAGTTCGCTCCGTCGCCGATGCGGATCTCGACGTCGTATACAGAATGGATGTTGGTTACGCGCAACGCACCCGTGAACGTGTTGCTGGCGCTCGTGAACCAGACGCCGCCCTGGTCGGTGAAGCGGATTTCGCCCCAGCCGGACACGGGGCCTTTCACCGTCGTGTGGACGGTTCTGCTCGCCCCGCACGAATGGAGGTCGTTCGTCCCCTCGAAACGAAGCCCCAGCGTACTCGGCAAGGAGACGCTGGGGTTTTTGACGTTCAACCCCGCGCCGTTCCGCAGCGTGAGAAAGTCGTTCGGACGGTTCGTCACGCCCGTGCCGAGGGCGTTGCCGTTCCAGAGCGCAATGCGGGCCGGCCCTTCGACGAGGACGCCGCCCGTGAACGACGCGCCGGACGCAAACGAAGTCGTGCCGGTGCCGCGCAGCAGCACGCGACGGGACGTGCCGTCCGCCGCGTCCGTCAGGTTCGTCACGGCGATGCCGCGCACATACCAGTCGGCCTCGCCCGAATAGCCGAACTTGTAGACGTTGCCATACGGATCGAAACGCCCGTTCAGATAGGCCGTCGCGTTGGCGACCGGCGCGCTCAGCCACAAATGCGGCTGCCGGCTGAAATCCACGTCGTTCGCCAATCCGCCGCCCGTCAGCTGGAACGCGACGTACGGTTCGTCCGCGCCGTCCGCCGCCGCATCGACCTCGATGCGGTCGATGACGGCCTTGTTGAGCGTCTGCGCCGTGCCGCGATAGCTCACGCACACGCGAACGGCCGTGCCGCTGGCGCATTTGACCGGTCCCGTGCCGAGCGCGGTGGCGTTCGAGACGACCACGCCGCCGGACTTGACCGTCACGCCGCCCGTGAACGCGTTCGCGCCCGTGAACGTGACGAACCGTCCCGCGCCGCAGTCCACCACCACGTCGTCGTCGCCCGTCAGCACGTCGGACACCGTCTGCGCGGACGTGTACGTCCGCGTCGCGCCCGCCGCCGCAAGGGCAAACGCCATCCCGCCGAACAGACCCATCGTTTTCCGCATGAACATCAATCTACCACCTTTCTGAAAAATACTTTCAACAGTTGATGAAGCGATTATATCCATTTTTTTTTCTTTGCAAGCGCAAAATTGGTTTTGCAGGAAAAATCCGAAGTTGAAAACGGACGGCATCCTTTGGTAAAATGCGCCTCCATGGAACGACTTGAAAAATCAGCCCCTGCTTGCGTGAATGTGAAACGTCCTGAAATCCTCGCCCCGGCGGGGAACATGACGTGTCTGCAGGCGGCGCTCGACGCCGGTGCGGATGCCATCTATCTGGGATTGGACGCATTCAACATGCGCGCCCGCGCGTCGGCGAACTTCGCCCGCGCCGACCTCCCGGAAGCGTCCCGCCGCTGCCGTGCGCGTGGCGTCCGGCTCTATCTCACGCTCAACGCCATCGTCTTCGAGGGCGAACTCGCGTCCGTCGAGGAGACCATTCTGTTCGCAAAGCCCTACGTGGATGCCTTTCTCGTCTCCGACTGGGGCGTCATCTCCCTCTGCCGGAAGCACGGCGTCGTCTTCCACGCCTCCACGCAAATGAGCTGTTCCAACTCGCTCTCCGCCCGCTTTCTTGCGGCGCAGGGCGCCCGGCGCGTCGTCCTTGCCCGCGAATGCACGCTCGCCGAAGTTGCGGACATCGTGCGGACGGCGGGCGTCGAAATCGAAACGTTCGTCCACGGCGCCCAGTGCATCGCCGAATCGGGTCGCTGCCTCCTCTCGCACGACGCCTACGGTTGCAGCGCGAATCGCGGCGAATGCCACCAGCCTTGCCGCCGTCGGTTCGTCATCAAGGCCGTCGACCGGTTCACGGCCAAGGACGGCCAGCCGCTCCACGACGCGGATGCCGAATTCACCGTCGAACCCCACACGGTGTTGTCCGCCAAAGACCTCTGTTCGCTCCCCTTCGTCGACAAGTTGATGGCCGCCGGCATCGCCTCGTTCAAAATCGAAGGCCGTGCCCGCAACCCCGAATACGTCCGCGCCACCGTCACCGCCTATCGCACGGCCGTCGAGGCCGTCCGCAACGGCACGTTCACGCCCGCGTGCGTCGACCGTCTCGTCGCGGACGTCAAGAAAGTCTTCCACCGCGATTTCGCCGCCGGCATGTTCTACGGACGCCCCGGCACGGATCAGTACACGGACGTCGAGGATTCAATCGCCACGACGGTCAAGCGCCATGTCGGCGTCGTGATAGACTACTTCCTCAAGGCGAAAATCGCCCAGGTGAAAATCCAAGACCATGCCGTCCGCGTGGGCGACCTGCTGCAGATCCACGGCCCCACCACGGGCGTTCAGGAATTTACGGTGGAATCGCTGCGACGCGACGACGAAGTTCCCGCCGTCGCCGAACGCGGCACGTGGGTCACGTTTCCCGCACCGCGCTGCCGTGTAGGCGACAAGGTTTTCTTCATCGAAACCAGGGTCTGACGGGCGGCGTGAGGTTTTGGACCGACCGGCCGACGAGGATGACGAGCGTGTAGATTTCCAGACGTCCCGCCAGCATGGCGACGCAGTACCATGCTTTCACGAACCCCGGCAACGCGCCGTAGGTGTCGAACGGGCCGAGCGATCCGAACGCGGGGCCGATGTTCCCCACCATGCTCAACGCGCCCGTGAAGGCCGACACGAGATCCAACCCGCCCATCGCCCCGACCAACGACGTGAGGAACACGAGAATCACGTAGCAGAAGATGAACGACCCGACAACGGGCACGACTTCTTCGCGGCCAGGCGTTCCGTTGATGCGAATCGTGTAGACGCCGTGGGGGTGGAGCAACCGGTGGAACTCGTTGACCAACTGCTTGCCAAGCACCGTCCAGCGAATGACCTTCACACCACCGGCCGTCGATCCCGAACAGCCGCCGATGAAAAAAAGCGCCAACAGCACAATTTGGCTTTGCGGCAACCAGACGAGATAGTCGTCCTTTCCAAACCCCGTCGTCGACACGACGGCCGCCACCTGGAACGCCGCCGTACGCAACGTCTCCGCCACCGAGCCGAATGTGCGGAACTGGAAAACGGCCACCAGCGCGACGGCCACGGCGACGATGCAGAGGAACGCCCGCAATTCCGAATTGCGCCAGACGTCGCGGATATGCCCCTGCATGAGATGATAGTAGAGCGCGAAGTTGACGGACGTCAACAGCATGAACGCCGTGCAAATCCATTCGACAGACGGATTGCCAAACGCACCGACACTGGCGTTGCGCGTGGAGAACCCACCCGACCCGACCGTGGAGAACGCATGGCAGACTGCATCGTGCCACGACAAACCCGCGACGTGGAGCGCAAGCGCCAACACGAGCGTCATCCCGCAGTAGATAGCCCAAAGGACTTTGGCCGTGTTCGTGACACGCGCCGTCAACTTCCCCTTCTCCGGCCCCGACGTTTCCGCCTTGATGAGCCGGAAACCGCCCGCGCCAAGGAGCGGCATCAACGCCACGGCGAGCGCAATCACGCCCATGCCGCCCAGCCAATGCGTTTCACAACGCCAGAGGTTGATGCTGCGCGGCAGGGATTCGACATCCGCCAGCACCGATGCGCCCGTCGTGGAAAAACCGCTGACGCTCTCGAACACGGCGTCGACGAGACGGGGACACGCACCGCTCGCGTAAAGCGGAATCGCGCCGAAAACGCTGATGGCGATCCATGCCGCGCCCACGACGATGAACGCATGTTCCACGCCAATCGTACGGATGGACGTCCGGCTCCGCAGCCAGAACACGAATCCCACAATCCAGCTGGCCGCCATCGGCACGGCAAACGCCGGCACGACGGCACGTTCACCGTAGAGGAACGCCGCCGCGATCGGGAGCAGAAACGACAGCCCCGCCACACCCAGAATGTAGGCGAGAACACGTGGAACAATGGCCATCATGCGCGTCCGTCAGCCCCCGAACAACTTGACGGCCCGGTCGTTGCCGACGGCCGTGATCAACACGACGCGCGAACCGATTTGCGGGACCGTATCGCCGCGCGGCACCATCGTCCCGCCATCGGGCTGGTGAATGAGCAACACCAGATAGTCGCCTGCGTTCTCAAGGTCGCGCAACGCCTTGCCAACGGCCTTGCCCTTCGGCGCGACGTCGCATTCGACAATCTCGAACGCACCGCCGCAGACGGTATGGACGGCTTTCACGTGCTGACCGCGCAAATGGCCCATGATGCTGTCCACCACGGCATCGCGAATCGGCACGGCCACGTCAACGCCCAACTTGCGCGCAATCGCCCCGACGGCGGAACTCGACGTGAGCGCGATCGTCCGCGCCACGCCGCGCGACTTCATGTACGCCGCGATAATCAAGTTGCGGTCGTAGTTCTCCGAGGCCGCCACAAGCAAATCGCAGGTGTCCAGACGTTCCTCCTGAATGAAGGATTCATCGGACATGTCGCCGCACAGAACGCGGGCGTCGGCAAAACGTTCGGCCGCCAGACGGCAGCGTTCCGAATCGTCGTCCACGATGACCAGATCTTCCGTCCGGCCCGCGTTGCGGGAGAAGAACTTTGCGAAGAACGATTCAGACATCTTTTGTACCTTCTCCTCCGCGACGAACTGCCCCACGCGGCCGGCGCCGAAGACGACCATCTCCTGCGAACTGCCTCGCGAGACGCGGGCAAGGCCGAGGAGGCGCGGCAAGTCCGCCTGGTTCGCCAACACACCCACCTGATCCCCCTCCTGGAGCAGCGTCCGCCCCGTCGGCAGGACAGGGCCGTCTGGCTTTTCGACGTAGGCGACGAGAAAGTCCCAGTTCTCCACCGCCGTGGCCAGATCCTTGAGCGGAACGCCGATCAGCGGACTTTTCGCGCCGATCGTCACGCCCACGATACCGAACCCCGAATCGAACTCGATGACGTTGCCGACGGCACCCTTGGCCACGGCGCGTGAAATCGCCGCCGCCGCTTCGACGTACGGATGCACCATCCAGTCGACGCCGAACACGGGGCGGTGCGGTCCCGTCATGGCCACGGCGATGCCGTTCGCATTGACGATGGCGTTGCGATAATAGGAATAGTTGTGGACGCGGGCGATTTTGAGGATGGCGGGATAGGCGGCGTCGACGAGCGAACACGTGATCATGTTGATCTCGTCGTCCTCGGTGAGCATCACCAGCACATCCGCGTCGGCAATGCCCGCATCCTTGAGCGCCTCCAAATCCGTACAGTCCGCCTGGACGACGGCGCAATCCAACTGGTTGCCCGCATCCTTCACGCAGACGGGATCACGGTCGATCAATACGACATCGTTTTCTTCGGCGATGAGTGCGCGAGCCAACTGAATGCCCGTGAACCCCGCCCCTATGACAACGGCTTTCACGCCCCCATTATCTCACAAATCGCCGCCCCCGACTAGGGGAAAAGCGGGAGCGACGATTCGCCGCTAGCGCGCCGGAGTCCTTTCTATTTGACTAACCACGCCGTGCCGACCGTCAAATCAGTTCCGCGAGCACGGCGTCGCAAACTTCCAATCCACGCCCAGTCAAAGCGAAACGGTCGGGCGCCAGCTGCCGCGCGACGCCCGTTTCGACGAACGCCGCAAGCGTCCGCCGCCAACCGGGCAGACGCGCGGCGAGGACAGGCCAGCGGCGAACCGCCTCGGCCAAATCCAGCCCTTCCTGCGGCAGACGGAACGCGAACAGCGCACGTTCCAGCGCGTCGGACGCGGCATCGCGCGTTTCAGTGGAATAGCCGTTCCGCGTCCCGACGGTCCGCCGCACCCCTTCCCGCCCGTGGGCGCCTTCGCCCAACCCCCAGTAGTCCTCACCGTGCCAGACGGCAAAGTTGTGGCGGCAGACGCGCCCCGACCGCGCGTAGTTGGAGACTTCGTAGCGCATCAGCCCGGCGGCCGCAAAAACGGTCTGCGCCGCATCGACCTGCGCGAGCGCCGCCGCGTCATCCGGCAACGCGACACGTCCTGAACGGACAAAGCGGTCCAACTGCGTGTTCGGTTCGCGGATGAGCGTGTAGACACTGGCGTGGTCGATCCCCCAGTCGACAACCCGCGCGAGCGTCTGCCGCCACATGGCGGCGTCCGTCCCCAGCCAGCCCGCGATCAAATCGACGCCCGCATTCGCGAACCCCGCCGCACGGACGCGGCGGAACGCGGCTTCGGCCTCGTCGGCCGTGTGGAGGCGCCCCATCGCCATGAGCGCGGCATCGTCTAGGCTCTGGACGCCGAGCGAAATCCGGTTCACGCCGCCGTCCCGCAACATCGCGAACACGGCATCCGTCGCATCCTGCGGATGGAGTTCGACGGTGAACTCGACCGTCGCGGCGAGATGCGGGCGCAGCGCGTCGAACAGCGGCCGCAGATCGCACAGCGCGGGCGTCCCGCCGCCAAAGTAGACCGTCTCGAACACGACAGGCGCGGCGGTCGCCCGCGTCCGAACCTCGTCGACAAGCCGCTGCACGTAACCTGCCCGCGCCGCCAGCGACGTTCCCGCCCGCGAGAGCAGCGCACAGTAGGCGCATTTCCGACGGCAGAACGGAAAGTGGACGTAGAGGTTCACGCGCCGCCCCCGATGTGTGCGACCACGAGCTGGACGACCTGAAGCGTGGCCGCGCCCACAAGACGGTAGGCCGTCCCGGCAGCAACGGCGATTGCCCCGACCGCCTGACGCCCCGTCAGCGGCGTCGCCGCCCACAGCGCAAGGAACAGCCCCAGCAGATTCGCCAACCAGATGAACGCCCACGAGAAGAGGCGTCCGTACTCGGCAACGTCCGGCTGGCGCTGACGCAAAGCCCGCACGGTAAAGAACACATGGAACCCCCACGTGGCGCCGATCGCAAACAGCCAACCCCCGATGCACGGCAACGGGCGGACGAACAACCCGACGAGACACGCGAGCAGCATCACCAGCGCCGTGTAGAACGGAAAGAAGTAGGGCGCGAGCGTAATGAGGACGTTCGATTTCGAGACGGTGACCGAGCCGCCTGTTGTGGCGACTTTCAAGTTCGACACCCGTGCGCCGAAAAGAAGCGCCCAGAGCGCGTGGGTCAATTCGTGCCCCAGCACGTACGTGCGGACGGGCGCGGGTGTGAACGCCATCAGCAAGTTGAACGCCAGAAACCCGCCAATCAACCAAAGGCCGCCACCGGGCACACCTTCCGCCGCGAAGACACTGGATGCGGAAAAGACGACCGACCACAACGCGCTAGGCAAGGCGGCGCACAGCGGGAGAAGCGCCAGCGCCAACAGGAAACGAACGATACGCGCCATGGACGTACGCGGCTCAGTCGTTAAACTCGAACACGAGTTCGCCTGGATAGAGGTAACGGTTCGCGCGAGCGAGGCTCTCCACGAATTCGCGATCCGTGTTAAAGCGGCGCTGCCGGTCACGCAAATCGGCAATCTCCGCTTTCTTCGCCTCAATCTGCACGTGAATACGAGCCTTGTCCGCGTTCAAACCGACCATATGGCGGTATCGAGGGTAGCAAATGGCAAACCCCGTACCTAGAATCGTGGCGAACAGGACGAAAAACAAAAACTGAAAAATCCGTGTGAGGAACTGGCTCATGCGCGGGGGGCATTTTATGATTATTTACCCCCCCATGTCAAGGCTGTTTTGATATAATTTTCACCGTGCGAAAAATACTCTATAGATTGGCCGCGATTTTCGTTTTTCTTGTGATTGCCGGCTGTTTTAGTTTCGAGACGGCGCCGCTGGGTGCGGAGGCGCCGGAATACCAGCGCGTCAGCGGCATCCAAGGCGAGGCCGTTGAACACGTCGTGGCGTCCAACTACGGTTGGTATTTCTTCAACAAGTGGCCGCTCGTGTGCGGCAATGCGAGCCCGATCGCGCGGACTCGTTTCGTGTTCTTCACGGACGACGTGGATGAGCGTGTCATTCTGAACCGCTTCATGAGCTACGCGGAACGGCGGGAATGCGACGTCGTGGATCTCAATCTTTTCAACAACGAGGAGGTTTTGATGACGATCGGTTTCGGCGGCTTGTCGCTGCCCCTGCCCTACGTCGTGTCGTTCCGCGACATCCAATACTCCGGCGTCCTCGTCAAACGACCGCCGGAAGCCCGCATGAACCGCCAGCAGAAACTCGGCCGCGAGATGCAGCAGTTGCTGGACCGGCTGCCCGACGGAGATGTCCCATGAGCCGATTCCTTCCCGCGTACCTGTCCGCCCTGCTACTGGCCGGCGGCTGCATGACCGTCCAGAAAGCCACCGACTTCCGGAACGTCAAGGTCGATTCGGACCGGACGCCCGTGGCGATCGTCGAAATCGAGAACTCGGTCTGGCTGCTGTTCAACTTCATCCCGCTGGCGAGCGGCAATCCAAACTTCCCGAACGAGGCCTCCTGCTGCTTTTTCCGCAGTTCGGTCAATTTGGCGAGCAACATGAAAGTGCTCCATTCCGAGATGCGGATCAGCCGCGTCCATGAAGTCGCCAATTTGACGAGTCGTTACACTGACGAAAAGTATCTGTTCTTCCTGCTCGCCCGCCGCGCCTGCCACACGAGCGCCGTGCTGGTGGCGCCGGCGGCGGAAGAGGAATCCGAACGCAACACGAAAGCCGAAACCCCCAAATGAGAATCGCCCAATCGGTCGCGGCCCTGACGCCCTACACGCCCGGCGAACAGCCCAAGGACCGCCATGTCATCAAACTGAATACGAACGAGAACCCCTATCCGCCTTCGCCGTATGTGGAAAAGACGCTGGCGTCGTTCGACACGGATCGTCTGCGTCGCTATCCCGATCCCGTTTTCACGGAACTTCGCGCCCAGATCGCGCAGATCCATGGCACGACGCCTGACCGCGTGTTCGCGGGCAACGGTTCGGATGAAGTGCTCACGCTCGCCGCGCGCGCGTTCGTCGACGACGGCGAGTGCATCGGTTCGTTCGACCCATCCTACTCCCTCTACAAGACACTTGCCGCCATCCGCAACGTCCCGTTCGTCCCCTCCCCTCTGCGCGACGACTTCACGTGGAGCAATCCCGTTGTCACGGACGCGGCGGGCGACGTGGCGCTCTTCCTCCTGACGAATCCCAACGCCCCCACGTCCATCCGCTATCCGCAGGAACATGTCGCGGCGTTCGCCGCCACGTTCCCCGGCGTCGTGCTTGTGGACGAAGCGTACGTCGATTTCGCGGACGTCTCGTGCATGGCGCTCGCGACGGCGCCCGACAACCGGAACGTCGTCGTCATGCGCACGCTCTCGAAGAGTTTTTCGCTCGCGGGCCTGCGTCTGGGCTACTGCGTCGGGCCGGCGGATCTCGTCGAGGCGTTGTACAAGGTGAAGGATTCCTACAACTGCGACGCGCTCGCCCAGGCCGTCGCGTTCGCCGCGCTCGCCGATCTGCCGTGGATGAAACGCAACGTCGCGAAGGTCGTCAAGACGCGGGAGGCCACGGCCGCCGCGTTGCGCGCCCGGGGCTGGGACGTCCCGCCGTCGCAAACCAACTTCCTGTTCGCGCGGCCCGCCCACCGCCCCGCCGCCGACGTTTTCGAGGCCCTGCGCGGCCGGCACGTCTACGTCCGCTACTTCCCCGGACCCCGGACGGGCGACCGTCTCCGCATCACCGTCGGCACGGATGCCGACATGGCCACTTTGCTTTCGCTTCTAGAGGAAATCGACACATGAACGAACCGATCAACCCGATCTCGAAACCCGACTTCACGCCCGTGGCGGATTTGCGGGCAATGCAGTTGCAGAAACTGCAGAAACTCATCCCCTACGAATACGAGCGCGTCCCGCTCTTCCGCCGCCGTTGCGACGAAAAGGGCGTCAAGCCCCGCGACCTCGTCACGCTCCAGGATCTGGGCAAGTTCCCGTTCATGAAGAAGACGGATCTGCGCGACGAGTACCCGTTGGGGTTGACCGCCGCGCCGATGAAGGAAATCAGCCGTTTCCACTGCTCCTCCGGCACCACAGGCAAACCCATTTGCATTCCGTCCACGAAAAACGACCTCGCCATCTGGACGGAAAGCGCGGCGCGGTGTCTGGCCATGTACGGCATTACGGACGAGGATGTCGTTCAGGTGTCCTACGGCTACGGCCTGTTCACCGGCGGCCTCGGCGCCCACTACGGCGCGGAAGCGCTTGGCTGCGCCGTTCTGCCCACGGGCGCGGGCAACACCGAAAAGCAGATCATGCTCATGAAGGATCTGGGCGTGACCGTGATCGCCTGCACCCCCAGCTACTTCCTCCACCTCGCCACGGTGGCCGAGGCGATGGGCGTCGATTTCCGCCGCGACACGAAACTCAAGCATGGCGTGTTCGGCGCCGAGCCGTGGACGGACGAGATTCGCGCCAAGATCGAATCGATCGCCGGCATCACCGCGCACGACATCTACGGCCTCACCGAAATCGCCGGGCCGGGCGTGGCGGGCAACTGCCCCTACTGCCACGGCCTCCACGTGTGGGAAGACCACTTCTACCCGGAGATCATCGACCCCGATACGCTGGAAGTCCTGCCCGACGGCGAAGAGGGCGAACTCGTCTTCACCACGCTCGACCGCGTGGGCACCCCGATGGTCCGCTACCGTACGCGCGACCTCTCGCGCCTCCAGACCGAGCCGTGCCCCTGTGGCCGCACAATGCGCGTGATGGATCGCGTCCACGCCCGCACGGACGACATGCTGATCATCCACGGCGTGAACGTGTTCCCCGGCCAGATCGAGGCCTGCCTCATGAAAGTGCCGGAAGTGGCGCCGCACTACCAGATCGAACTCTCCTCCACGGACACGATGGATCGCTTCGAGATCAAAGTCGAAGTGACCCGCGAGGCGTTTACCGATTCCGTCTCCGCGCTGGAGAACATCCGCCGGCGCGTCGCCGCCTCGATCAAGGAAATCGTCGGCCTCTCGCCGAAAATCCTCATCGTCGCCCCCGGCACGCTCCCGCGCAGCCAGGGCAAAATCAAGCGCGTGATCGACAACCGCAAGAAATAGACGCGAAAGGAATCCCGCCATGACCATCAATCAAGTCTCCCTCTTTCTGGAAAACCGGACGGGGCAACTCGCCCAGGCGTGTAAAGTCCTCGCGGACAATGACATTTCCCTCGTCACGCTCTCCCTCGCGGAGACGCAGGACTTCGGTATCGCCCGCTTCATCGTGGACGACCATGTCCGCGCCACGCAAGTTCTCGCCGACGCGCACTTCCTCGTGAAGACGTCGCCCGTCGTCGCCGTCACGGTCCCCGACCGGCCGGGCGGCATGTCCGAAGTCGTCACGACGCTCGCCAGCAACGGCTGCGACATCGAATACTCGTATGCGTTCGCGTTCCACTACGGACAGAAAGCCGTGCTCGTGTTCCGCTTCGCGGACGACGCCAAGGCTCTGAAAGTCCTCGCCGCCGCCGGATACACCACTTTGAGCGAACCGCAGCTCCGCGACGCCGCCAACTAAACAACGACCATTCTAAAGAAAATGAAATTCACCAGCACCCGTTCCAACACCAAAAACGCTTCTCTGCCTTGCATCCTCCGGGGACTCGCCCCAGACGGCGGCCTTTTCGTCCCACGCACCATTACTCCCGTCGACCTCACGGCGTGTAAAGACCTCGCCGGCGCCGAGCGCGTCGCACTGGGCGCGATTTTCGACGACATTCCCGCGTCCGTGCGCGAAGACGCCATCCGGAATCTGCTTGCCAAGTTCCCGGCGGAAGACCCGATTCCGCTCGTGGACGCCGACGGCTTCAAAATCCTCGAACTCTTCCACGGCCCAACGGGCGCGTTCAAAGACGTCGCCCTCTCCGTACTGCCCGTCCTGATGGTTGCGGCCGCCGACGGCCGGAAGGTTCTGATTCTCACCGCCACGTCGGGAGACACCGGTTCCGCCGCGATGGCGGGCTTCGCCGACGTCCCCGGCATCCAGATCGCCGTCTTCTTCCCGAACACGGGCACGTCGCGCATCCAGCGTCTGCAAATGACCACGCCGTCCGCGGCGAACGTCCACGGCATCGCCATTCGCGGCAATTTCGACGACGCCCAGGCCGCCGTGAAGCGTATCTTTTCCGATCCCGCCCTCCGCGCCGAATCCGAACAGGCGGGCGTCACCCTCTCGTCCGCGAATTCAATCAACATCGGCCGCCTCGTGCCGCAAATCGGCTACTACCTCCTCGCCGCCGCGAACCTCGGTTCGGCGTTCGACGTCGTGGTGCCGTCGGGCAACTTCGGCAACATCCTCGCCGCCTATTACGCGAAACTGATGGGCGCGCCGATTGGCAAATTCGTCTGCGCCTCGAATGTGAACGACGTGCTCACGCGCTTCATCGCCACGGGCGTCTACGATCCGGGCGAGACGTTCACGGTCACGAATTCGCCGTCGATGGACATCCGCAAGTCGTCCAACGTGGAGCGCGTCCTCTGGCTCGTCAACGGCGGGCTTGAAGACCCCGCGGCGGCCGCCGCCGAGACGAAGCGTCTCATGGACGATTTCGCCGCGACGGGCCGCTACGCGCTCAACGACGCCGCCCGCGCACGTCTCCAAGCCGACTTCGCCGGCGCGTTCGCAACGCCCGAGGAGACGGAGGCGGAGATGCGCCAGATGCATGATCGCTGCGGCTACGTGCTCGACCCGCACACGGCCGTCGCCACCGCCGTCGCCCGCAAACTCGGTTATCCGCAGCGTGGCCGTCCCTGCGTCGTCGCGGCCACGGCCACGCCCTACAAGTTCCCGGAGACGTGCCAACGTGCGTTCGGCACGGACGTGCTCACGCAACCGCCCGCGTCCTTCGTGGCAATGGAAACGGCGCCGATCACGCAGAAACAGGTTGTTGCCGTTTCTGAGATCGACGCCGCCGTCCGCGCCCTCTTCCGCTAACGGAAGCGGCGCAACGCCAGAGGCCGGTCAGGGACGAAGGGCGATGTCCTGCCGGCCGGGCTTCAACGGTACGACCGTCCCCTTCCACTCGAACGTGCCGGTCAGCGTCCCCGGCAACGTCACCGTGCCTTTCACGCCGCCGTCCGCGAACGCCAGATCGGTTTCAATCAGCCCCTGCGGGTGCGGCGTCTTGGCGCGAAGCCACGTGAGGCCGCCCGGCTGCGGCGCGATGCGGACTTTCGCGAAGAACGGCGCCGCGCTCTTGACGCCGGCCACGCCCGTGTGGAGGTGGTAGAGCGGATGCGAACCCCAGGCATGGCAGTCGCTGCGGGCGTTGGCGCCGGGCGCTTCCAGCGGGGTGACGAGATTCATCTTCACGTACGTGCGCCAGAGGTCGAGGCGCTTCAAGAAGAGATCGGTGCGACCGAACTTGACGTAGGTGTCGAAGAGGTAGTGGGAGAAGTAGACGGTCGTCCGGCTCAGATCCTTCGCCTCGATCAGCCCCTTGAACGCGCGGTCGCGGTCGGCGGGCGGCAGGATGTCGGCGAGCAGCGCCAGGCACTGCGCGTGTTCGCTGAAGACGTCCTTCGCCAGAGTGTCCGCCACCATCCCGCGCCCCGCGTCCCAGAACTTCGCGCGGATCGTCTCGCCCAGACGCTGCGCTTTCGTGCGCCAGTCGTCGGCAAAGCCCTTCATGCCGAAAGCGTCCGCCGTCGCGACAACCGACTGAATCGCGTAGAGGTAGAGGAGGTTGTTCAACGCGCTTGGGCGGTCGCCCGCGCCGTCTGGCGCAACGCCGCGCATCTTGCCCCATGCGGGCACCCAGTCCATGAAGCTCCAGCCGGGAAGGTTCACAAGCAGCCCGTCGGCGTTTTCATAGAGGGAGAGGTTCATGAGCGTGTGCGCCATGCCGGGGAGACGCGCCTTCAGCCAGTCCGCGTGGGTGTGGTTCATCAGGTAGTCGCGGAACATCAGCAGCCAGCACATCGTGTACGTGGCGGATTCCTGCGTACCGCGCGTCGGACAATTCATGGCGATCATGCCGTTTTCGCGGCGGTCGAAGTCGTAGAGCGAAATCCCGTGGCGGATGAGGCGGTCGTCGTTGTTCAACGCGCCGACGGTGAGGTACTGCACGCGGCTGTCGCCGGGATACATCTGCTGTTCGTAATACGGGCAGTCGAAGAACATTTCGTGCATGCACATCTGCATCCCGCGCACACAGATTTTCTGCACGGCAGCCAGCGTCGGGTCGTTGCACTCGAACGATGCCGACACCGGCGTAGGATAGCGCGTCTCCGCGATTTCCACGCGGTCGATCGTCAACGGCGCGTCGCCCGTCTCGATCTCGATCATGCACCAGCGTCCGCACCGCCACCACGGCACGGTGAAACGCGCGGCGGCGCGGCCATCGCAGCGGAAGGTGTCAACCATGCCCTGCGTGAACTCCTTGCCGTCGATCGCCGCTCGGTCGCCCTTCTGCCCGTGCTTGTCGCGAAGCGATTCCGTCCACCCCCACTTGACCACCGCGCCCTTGCCGCCGGACACGTACAGGTCGGGATAGGCACAGTAGTAGTCGGCCATATCCCAGTAGGCCTTGAGGCGCGTCTTGGCGGGAATCACCGTGCCGGGCTTGAGCACGTCCGGCCCGCGCACGATGGCGCCAGGCGTCTTGATTTCGTGCATCTGGTCCGGGAACGTCGTCGGCGCGAGAAGCCAACCACGAGCGAATCCTCCATACGTGGGCAACCCCTTGGCCTGAAGCGGCGCACGGGCGACGACGACGGGCTTGAACGCATCCGCCGGCGGCTCTTCCTCCAGGAACGACGTGCCGACGACTTCGCATTGCGCCCCCGAGCCGGCGCCATACGTGCCGCTGTTCCCGTAATCCGTCATCTTCGTGTTCGTGAGCGTCGCGACCGTCCACGCCGCCCTGCCTGTCGTCAACTGCGCGTCATAGTCGCCCTCGGCGTGGAGGATGAACCCGCCGCGAAACGACATTTGCGCGAGCGGCGCGTGCTGCCCCAGACGCCAGACGACGGCCTCCATCACGTGTTCGCCCGGCTCCAGCGCGATTTCATAACTGTGGTAGTTCCAGTGCTGGACAAGCCCGCGATGCGGCCCGTGCGCGATTTCGCGGCCGTCGAGCAGAAGGATGTACCGCTCGTCCGCGCTGACGTCGATCCGCAACGGCTTTCCCGCAACGGCGGAGAAGCGCTTGCGGAACTTCAAGAAGACGCCCGGCCCCGCCAGTTCGCCACGCGCCGTGAACGACGTACCGTCCGAACCCGGGCGCCAAACCCACGCGGCGGCGTCGATCGGATCGACGACCGCGACGTTTCCGTTTTCACGCGAGAAGCGTTCCGGGCGGAACACCTGCCGAACTTCGGCCGCCGACAAAACCGCACACGCGAAAAGCCCGAAAAGACATATGATGGATTTTTTCATGCCTTGATTATAGCAAATCCACAATGATCATGACCCAAGGGCATAAAAAAACTACGACGACGTTGATGAGGGAGGGAGGTGAATGAAACCGTCGCCGTAGCTGATGTAGATTATGACAAATCGCCGCGCCCGAAATGTCATGGAAGTGTAAATGTTTCAAAAACTTTTTACACTCCCATTCACGGGCGCGGCGACACCGCACAAGTCCCAAATGGCGACCGATCCTAGCGGAAGATGAGGAGCGTGCCGGTCATGGGCGAAAGACTGAGCTTCGTGCCGGACTGGACGAGCTGGAACGGCGCAGGCAGCGCATGGGTCGGACGACCCGTAATCGCCGCCGCCTCGATCAGCACGACCTGGCGATCGCCCATGCAGTCAAGCCCGTCCACCGAAATCTCCACGCCCGACAGACCGAGCGTCCCCGTTGTCGTCAACCGGCCGCACGTCGCGCGTCCGTCCGCATCCGTCGTCAGCGCGTAGTTCATCTTCGTGAACAACACGTCCACGCCGTCCAGCATCAGCGTCCCGCCGTCTGCGCCCAATCCCGGCCAAACCGCGTCCGTGATGGTCAACTTGCCGTTCGACACCCGGCCGTCGCCCGCGAGCATCTCCACGGTCTGTTCCGTCCCCTTCAAGTCCACCGTACCGCCGGCCAGCTTCAGCAGGCCGCCCGACGGCAGCGCCCCCGCCACCGCCGTCGCCAACGTGCCGTTCGAGACGCACGTCGCCGCCGCGTAGGTGTTGGGCGCGTTGAACGTGAGCGTGCCTTCGCCCGTCTTCGTGAACGCCGCGCACGACGCGACGTCCGCCGCCGTCGCCGGCTGCGTCCACACCTGGTTCGTCCACGCCGCGAACGACTGGTCGAAGCGAATGTCGTGTCCGGCCGTGTCGACCACGCCGCCGGCCGTGCCGACGAACGCCTCCGCCAAGTTCTTGACGAACGGCGTCTTCGGCGGGTCGTTGACCACGACGCGGCCGCCATCGAACACAAGCGTGGAACGCCGATGCGGCGAATCGTTTCGGTCGATTCCGCGCGTCTTCAACGTGCCGCCCGCAAGCAGCCGGACTTCGCCCTCGCGCTCCGTATGCGTGTAACTATTGCACATCTGGACGTAGCCCGCGACGTCGACCTCGCCGCCCGACGCGATTTCCAGATAGCCCGACCCTTCGTCGGACACGCAGATTTTCGCGTCGCCCCCAACCCAATCGGCCGTGTAGTGGCCGCCGTTGCGGACGTAGAGCCGACCCATGTTGCACCGTAGACGTCCGATGCTCGGAAACTCGCAGTGCGTGATGAGCCGCCCCGTCCCTTCCACGTACATGTTGGCCACGCCGTTCGTATTCGCGCGTCCCAACTGGAAGTTGCCGTTCCCCGGCATCCGCTCGAACGTGCCGCCGAGCAAATAGTACTCGAACGTGCAGCCGCCCCAGATTCCGAAATTGATGTGACAGGATTCGCTGCTCGTCATGTTCACCGTGCCGCCGTACTGGTAGAAAGCGCCTTGGCAACCCTGGAACTTGTTCAGCTCCAACGTGCCGTCGTACATGTAGGAACTGCCCCGACAGATCTGGAGTTCATCCGCCGTGACGGCGGCGCCGTTCGTCAGGACCAGCCGACCTTCGGCGGCATTTCCCACCTGGAAGAACGTCCCCGTCAGCGACGTGTTGTCGACCACCAGTTCGCACAGACCCTCCGCCGCAACCGTGGCCACCTCGCCCGTCTTCGACGCCACGTTCGACGACCGGAACACCGCCGCGCCCTCCGCCACGGTCAAGCGGTCCAGATTGTTCTCGTCCGCCGCCAGCACGAGACGCCCCGCGCCCGTCTTCTGCAGCGCGAAATCGGAAACCGGCTTCGCCAGCACGGCCGTGCCGGCGCCGACCTCCACGGTCAACGGCGTGTCCGTCGCCGCACCCGTCAACGGGCCGTCCACGGTCAGCGTCTGTTTGCAGAACGTATCATTGAGCACGAGCCGCGACGCCGAGAAACCGTCGGACGGATAGACGAGAGCGTTCCCGTCCGCGCGCGAAACGGTCAGCGTGACATCCTGGCCGTAGGCGCCGAACCCCGCGCGTTCGCCCACCAGCTGCACGTGGCCCGCGTCCGTGCCGATCGTCGCCGTCGCCGTCTCGGTTGACGGCGCCCAGATGCCGCCATCCAGCACGAGGCGATCCGTCGTGGCCAGTCCCGCGCCGAACGTCGCGGCAAGTGCGCCCTCCTCGACCGTGAAGACGCCGCCGAAATCGTTTTCCGGATGCGTCAGCGTGAGGGGATACGCGCCCAGCTTCCGTCCGCCGTCGGAGTAGACGAGCGGCGTGTCAATCGTCCGCGCCGCCGTACGCGTGTTCACGATGAACAAGCTTTGGGGAATCGTGCCCGCGTAGAAGGAGGACGTGGGATTCTCGCCCCGCGTCACGCTCGCGTCCGCGTTCACGCCGGATTCCAGGAAGTCCACGCCCGTGGAGGAATAGTGGATCTTGTCCTGCGCCGCATCGTAGATCGCCACGCGGTCGCCAACACGGCAGGGCATGTAGTCGCGGAGAACGTCGCCCTCCTCCGAAAAGGTGCAGCGGTAGAACCGTCCACCCCTGACATGAAGTTTCGTCGTGGTGGCACAGTTGTCGACGAGCACCCCCATCGGAACCGTGGACGTCTTCGTCCGCGGCGTGTTCCAGACGGTCTTCGTCACGCTGGGATAGGACGGTGAAGATACTGTCAGGCGAACGTTCGGCACGTCAAGTTTCAAGCGCGTCCGCTCCTTCTTCGCCCTACAATCAGACCCCTGCCAGTTGCCTTTGCCGTCCTTCGCGGCGAACGCCCAGTAGCCGCTGCCGTTGATGTAGACCGCACAGCTGAACGCATTGTCTTCGAAATCCGAATCGGCGCCGAACGGACGCTGCTGGACGGTCAGGTCGCTCAGTTCGATGTCGCATTCGCCAACCGTCTTCGGATTCGCGTAGTAGTCCGTAATCAGCCACTGCCGACCGTCCACCCCAAGCGACGAGAGCAGATGGTCGTAGGGACGCACAGATTCCGACAGGAAGAGGCGCACGACGACGTTCGTCGCGTAGGAAATGCAGTCCGTCGGGACGGGGAACGACACGGTTGTGACGTCCGACGGGACGTTCCGAATCCGGCGGAAACACGGCCAGTCACGGATGTCCGCGCCCGCGTTCGCCGTCCCCCAGGCGAGGTAGAGCGCGTTCGTCACGCCGTCCGCGCCCGCCTCAAGCGTCGCCGTGCAGACGACCTCGTTGTCGACGGTCGCGAACGTGGCGTCCGTAATGCCGCGCGTCGTACCGTTGCCCTCCGGCCGCAGCATCACCCGGCCCGACGCCGTCCGCAGAATACCCGCCGCGTCGAACGTCCAGCCCTCGGGCAGCACAACGGTCTCGACCGTCTTGCCCAGGAAGCGCAACTGGTCGAGCACGTTGTTGATTTGCTGCTCCTCCACGTTCAAGGCGCGGTTGTAGACCCGGATGGCGTGGGCGTGGGCGTCGGTCGCACCCGCGTAGAAGCCAAGACGGCCGTTGTAGGAAAAATTCGCCTTCGCATCCTGCGCCGCGTAGACCACGCCGTCCACGACGACGCGCTGCCTGTGGAAACTGGAATCGTAGGTGGACGAGAACTGCATCTCCCCGTTCTTGAGGAGTTTCTTATACGCCGCGAAGCGCGTTACGCTCTGTCCTCCCCCAAGGCGTTCCAGATATCCCTCGTTTCCATTACACCACGACTCGAAATCAAACGACCACGGAGAAGCGTCCCACCGGCGGAACTCGCCGTTCGCGGGCGTCTTGACAATCATCTCGAACGTGAACGACGTCAAGCTGACGCTCCCCGGCGTCAGGAGCAGTCCCGTTTCATCCTTCACACCACCGGACGTCAGCGTCAACGCCGTGTCGCCCCAGGTATGCGCCTTCAGGTTGGTGACGTCGAGATCGCCCATCACGGACGTCCCCACGAGGTTCTTCCACGCCGTCGCATGCACGTCGTGCGTGCCCCAGCCGGCGTTCTCGACCGCATCGTACAGGCCGATCAGACCGTCCTGCACGTAGTCCCGCGCCGAATACGTAAACGGCACGGCCGTTTCAGCGTCGGCCGCATGGACGGCACCGGCGCATAAAATGCTCGTAAAAAGAGCGCTTAGTCCTATTTTTTTTTCAACCTCATTGTCACTACTCCTTTGCAACTCACATGAACGAAAGATAGCCCGCATTCCACGGTTTGATTTCGGAAATCGTCACGCGCACGGCGTCGCCGTCGCGCACAAGCGGCAGCACGACGGGTTCTTCGCGGAGGGCGTGCCAGACGGCGCGGGCGGCGCCCGCCGGCACGTGGCGCAAACGCAGCACCACGCCCTCCTGCGCGTCGATGCGCGTATTGAACAGCGCCACCGTCGCGAGCGTCCCGTCGGCGGACGACACGCGCGGCACGAGCAGACCGACGAACGGCGACGCCAGCATGGCGGGGGCGCCGCCGGCCGTGCGATCGAGCCTGTCGCGCAGCGTCTGGACGGTCTGCGAACCGACCGTGCACACGTTGAACGCCGTTTCTTTCTGCGACAGTTCCCCCAACGACGTGCCGACGCCGGGCAGCACGGGCACGCCCGTCTGGGCAAATGCGTAGAGCTGCGAACACGGCGTCTTGTCGGCGGCGAACCCGACGGGGACGCTTCCCGCGCTCGCGCGGAGATAGCCCGTCAGGACGGGCGCCGCGTCGGCCAGCGGTTTCAGCAGCGTCCGCGCATAGAGCGCGTCCGCCTCGGAGCGCGTGTCCATCACGAGCAGACTCGTGGCCTCGAAGCCGTAGGCCATTGCCGCGAAGGATTCCACAAGTGCGCTCTGCGCCGTGCGCGAACCGTAGGCGCGTGGGCAGGTTTCGACTTCGGGACACCAGACGTCCACCCACGACGGATTGCCCAGCTGCTTGCGGAAGCGCACGGATTCAAGGCTCTTGACGATCTGCAGCCCCGGCTGGGAGAGGTCATAGTACGCCCCACCGCCGGGACGGAAACGGACGGGCAGGCCACTTGCATCGTGGAGCGCGGCGAGCATCGCCTTCACGTCCGCCACGCACGTGGGGCCGGTGGCGTGCTGCAGCGCCATGCGCGTCGTCGGCGACACGCGGTGGAACTCCTCGGCGATCGCGCGCGCCACGGCGGCGATTGCCTCGATCGAGAACGTCTGCCAGCGCATCCGCAGCGCGGCGTCCTTCGTCAACGCCGCGTCCAGCGTCTCGCGCGTCCACGTGCCGCCCGTCTCGCGGTTGAACGCCGCCAGACACGTGGCGCACCAGCAGCCCGGCCGCGACTTCACGGTGGCGGGGCGGTGGTTGACGATGCGCAGGTCGTCGTCGACCCACACGCTGCCGGGCCGGTTCGCCGCGTAGATGCGCGACACGGCGCGAATGTAGTCCAGGAACTTCGGCTGGCGCGGACAGCTGCAGAGCTTGGCCTCCACGCCCGTCGATCCCGTGAAGCCCGTCCAGCCCTTCGCCGAACAGTCCTCCTGCGCGGAAATGTCGTCTGCATGGCCAAGCGTGGACTGGAACTGGAGACTGGGCGTGATGCCGAGCTTCCGCACGTCCGCCGACGCCTGCGCGATTCGCGCCGCCTGTTCGCGGTGCCATGCAAGCGGCGGAAGGCCGATGCCCGTGGAGAACCAGATCTCGTCGCAGCAGCCGGGGTTCGCGGCGATTGCCTTGTACGTGGCCGCCCACTGTTCCGGCGTGGCCGTGTGCAGCCCCCGCAGCCGCAAGGACAGGACGGGCGCGGCGCCGGCGCCGGCCGGCAGGTTCTCGATCGCCGCCCGCCGCGCGAACTTCTCCTTCACGACGCGCACGGTGGCCTTCGGGCGGCGGAAGCCGTCGTAGAGCCCCGCGAGGTTCTGGGCGAACGGCTTGGAGCGGATGGACGCGCCGTCGCGGTGGTAGCTGCGCGCGTCCGTGAACTGCCAGAGCGTGAGGCCCGTGATGTCGGGATGCGCGAACACGGCGTCGATCACGTCGCCGTTGTACTCGGCCTGGAACTCCTCGGTCCACTGCGCCCCGGCGGGGTCGTGCTGACCGTAGACGCCGCACGTGCCCATTTCGGAGACGATGATCGGCTTGTCGGGGTAGAGCTTGCGGAATCGCGCCGTCACGCCCGACACGGTTTCACGGATGAGACGCGCCAGGTTGTCGGGCGTCCCGGCTTCGCTGCCGATCCAGCCGGGGTAGGTGTTGAACGAGACGAGATCCGTATTCTCGTTGGCGATGTCGTTGCCGTTGTGGCAGCAGGCGTACGTGACCAGCCGGCCGCTGTCCTCGGCCTTGATCGCCGCGATCAACTTGTCCGCCAGCGCCTTGCCCGGCTTGGAACCCGACGCGAACTCGTTCATGAACGCGAAGATGATGACGGACGGATGATTG
>CAYZYQ010000042.1:0-24054 GCA_964482645.1 uncultured Lentisphaeraceae bacterium
ACGTTCCCGACACGGCGGGAGGCCATGACGTTCCGGTCGCGCACGGGCGCGGCGGACAACAACCTGGCCGTCCTTGAATGGCGGCACCGCGTGAACCAATATCTCATGGATCCCCGCATGATCGCCACGTTGCTCGGCAAGGCGCATGGATCGGGCTTGACGACGGCTCTTGCCAACCTCAAGATCCTGTTCGACCACATCCCCGAAGTCGCCGATTTCGTCACCGAGTGATCGATTCGTGTGCGTGTCGTGCCGTCCGCTTCCGGTCACGAGACAAAGTAAATGCAACCCCCATTTCGCGGAAGGGTTGCATTTATTTTGTCTTCCCACCCATCCCAGTTTTTTACCACGGTACATGCCGATTGTGGTAGAATAGATGTATCTATGGACAAGAAAATCAAAGTGAAAGTCGTCGGTGCCACGGGGTACGGCGGACTGGGCATCATCGATCTGCTGTTGCGCCATCCCTGCGCCGAAATCGGCGCGTTGGTGGCGCGGGACGACGCGGGCAAAAAAATTTCGGACGTCTATCCGCATTTGGCGGGGTATTGCGATTTGCCGATTCTCGCGGCGGACGATCCGGCGGCGCAGGGAGCTTTCGACGTCGTGTTCTTCTCGACGCCGGATCGCGTGGGCATGGCCGACGCGAAGGCCGAACTTGCGAAGGGTGCGCGTGTAATCGACTATTCGGGCGATTTCCGTTTCACCACGCGGGCGGCCTACGAAGACTATGCCACGCGCCTTGGCAAAGATCCAAATCACCTCTCGCCCGAACTGCTCGGCACGAACGTCTATGGAATGCCGGAACTACACCGCGCCGACATTGCGAAAGCCCGCCTCGTGGGCAACCCCGGGTGTTTCGCCACGAGTTGCATCCTCGGGCTTGCGCCCGCGCTGAAAAACCATCTCGTCAAACCGCATTCGCTCGTCTGCGACTGCAAGAGCGGCGTGTCGGGCGCGGGCAAGAAGCCGAAGCCCCAGTTCCATTTCCCCGAACGGATCGAGCAGGTCAACGCCTATCGTCTGAGCGGCCACCAGCACGTGTGCGAAGTGGAGCGCGAACTTTCGCTGCAGGGCGGCGAGGATGTGAAGTTGATTTTCACTGCGCAAGTGCTGCCGATTTCGCGCGGCATCCTCTCGACGCTGTACGGCGATTTGACGAAAGACATGACGGAAGAGGACGTGCTGGAGGCCTATCGTGCCTACTATGCGGACAGTCCGTTCGTACGCGTGTACCCGTCCACGGCGTCCGTCGGTACGATGAGCGTACGGGGTACGAATCGGTGCGATGTTGTTGTTTCGGTTGATCGGCGTGTGCAGAAACTGCGCGTTGTCTCGATCATCGACAACTTGATGAAGGGCCAGGCCGGGCAGGCGCTCCAGAACATGAACGTGATGTTCGGTCTGCCTGAAACCACCGGTCTCAACTATCCGGGGATGTATCCATGAGTTCTGCCCGCAAACCTACACCGCCCAACCCGTACCTCAAGAAGTCGACGGGATCGCGTCCGCCCACACGTGCGGCCATCAAGGCGCAGCAGAAGCATGGCGGCCTTGGCGGGCTGGGGCATATCGGTCGCGGGCTCGACAACCTGGTGACGCCGGCTGCGCCGGCCGCCGCTGGGACCGTACCCCCTGTCGTTATACCACCACCCGCGCCGCCCGCCCCGCCCACTAATCCGGAGGACACGGTGTTGCGTGTGCCGCCGATGGACATCGCGCGTAGTCCGTTCCAGCCGCGTACGGAGTTCAAGGCGGAAGCGTTGCAGGAACTGGCAGATTCGATTCGGACGAATGGCATTATCCAGCCGTTGACGTGCCGCCGCCGTGCGGACGGCAGTCTCGAACTCATCTGCGGCGAACGTCGTCTCCGAGCCGCCCAGCTGGCGGGCATGAAGCTCGTCCCCGTCGTCCTGAAGGATGTGGACGACGCGACGGCCTGCACGATGACCGTGACGGAGAACGCGCAGCGGGACGACCTCAATCCGATTGAAGAAGCCGAGGGCTATCGCGTCCTCGTGGAGCGCTTCAACTACACGCAGGCCGAAGTGGCCGATCGCGTGGGCAAGAGCCGGACGGGCGTCACGCACGCATTGCGTCTGCTGGATCTCCCCGACGACGTGCAAGATCTCGTGCGCAAGAAAGCCATTTCCACGGGACACGCGAAAGTGCTGCTGTCGTTGGAGAACGCGGCGGAGATCCGCCGTCTTGCGCAGGACTGCGCCCCGAAACCAGATCCGCGCACGGGCGAACCTGTGGGCGGTCTGACGGTGCGTGAGCTGGAACGGCAGATCGCCCGCGAGCACCGGCCGGTCGTCGAGAAGAAGAGCGGGACGCCCGACATTCCCGACAGCTACGTTCGTGCCCTCGCCGAGGAAGTGCACAAGACGCTCGGTTGTGCCGTGCGATTGAAGAGTTCGATGCGCCACGCGAACGGCCGGCGGACGAAAGGCGTGCTGGAAATCGATTTTCTGGACAACGACGACCTGGATCGCGTGTTGCAGATGATGGGCGTCAAGATGGACTGAACCATGCGGCGGGCTGCGTTCATCGGCTGTCTGCTGGCGGCGGTTCTGACGGGACGGGGCGTTGCCGCGCCGGGGGCGTTCACGCCCGCCGATGCGGCGGCCGCCTACGAAACGGCGGCTGGGTTGGTTCGTGCCTGTACGTCCCGACACGGCGGGACGCCTGAAAGCCGTCGCGCGGCGGATTGGATCTGTGCGCGGCTCGTCGCGGCGGGCGTTCCGGCCCGCGTGGAAGCATTCGAGTCGCGGACGCCCGACGGTGTGCGGTCGTTCGCGAACGTGGTCGTGGAGTTTCCGGGAACGCGGCCTGACGCGCCGTGGATTGTTTTGATGTCGCATTTCGACACGGCGCCGTTGGCGGGAAAGGGCTTTCAGGGGGCGAACGACGGCGCGTCGACGTCGGGGTTGCTCGTCTCGCTTGCGAACGTGCTGAAGCGGCGCGGCTCGCGCGTCCATCCGCTGGCGCTCGTCTGGACGGACGGCGAGGAGTGCCGTGTCGCGTACGGCCCGCATGACGGCTTTCACGGGTCGCGCCACTTGGCGGCGGCGTTTCGTCAGCGGAAACGGGCGGTGGCGGCCGCCGTGTGTCTCGACATGTTGGGCGACCGGGATCTCGACATCATGATTCCCGGCAACACGACGCCGTTTTTGAAAGATGCGGCCTTGCGGGCCGCTGCGCGGGCGGGGCTGGCCGGGAAGGTTTTCCGCAATGATGCGGTGTTTGTGCAGGATGACCATTCCGCGTTTCTCGACGCGGGCTATCCGGCGATTGATCTGATCGATTTCAATTTCGGCAGTGCGCCGGGTCTGAACGACTACTGGCACACGGCGCACGACACGCTGGACAAAATTTCGCAGCAGAGCCTTCACGCTTCGGGGCGGCTCGTCTGCGCCCTTTTGGATGTTTTGGAAGAGACATCCAACCCCACCCATCACCAATCGGAGAAATGACATGGCGGAGAACATCTCGAAACGCGAGTTTCTGAAACGGCTCGGACTGGGCGGCGCGGCGTTGGCCGGTGGCGGTCTGGTTGCTGACGAATACGTCAAGACGAAGAACGGTCTGCCGCCGGGTTCGGTGGGCGATCCCGACAACGTCTGGTTTGGCAAGGATATCTTTCCGCTCGGTCACACGATCGAGGACGGCCCCAGCTGTGCGATGAAGGACGGCAAGGTCGTCTGTCCCGCGCGTGAGATTCCGGTGTTCCACGAAACGGACGTGGTGGTGGTGGGCGGCGGCCCCGCCGGGTTTGCCGCCGCGATCGCCGCCGCGCGTACGGGCGTGAAGGTCGCGCTCGTCGAACGTTATGGTTCGCTGGGCGGGTTGTTCACGAACGGCATGGTGCTGATTATGCTCTGTACGTCGGCGAACGAAGGCGGGCGGTGGCGTCTGGTGACGCGCGGGCTGGCCGAGGAGTTCGCCGACCGCGCCATTGCGTTGGGCAGTTACGTCTGCAAGCCGCGTCCCGCCGATCTGTCCCGGCATCACTGGCAGCCGACGGTCGATCCGGAGGGCGCGAAGTACCTGATGGACCGGATGGTGGAGGAGGCGAAGAACATTTCCCTCTTCTACCACTGCTGGGGTGTTGACGTGATCCAAGCGGGGAATCGCGTCCAGGGCGTCGTCTTCGAGTCGAAGCAGGGCAAACAGGCGATTCTCGCCAAACAGGTCGTTGACTGCACGGGCGACGGCGACGTCCTCTACCAGGCGGGCGGGAACTACCGTCAGATTACACATGGTATCGGACACGTGGTGCGTCTGGGCAACATGGATCGCGTGACGGCGAAGACGCCGCCGAAGGGAAAGGCCGGCGTTCTGAACAAGTGGCCCACGCGCTCGAACGAGGCGAATCCCGCCACGTGGTGGGGGAACTATGGCACGGGGCCGAAGGGCAACGGACTCGACGTCCGCGATTTGACGGCGGCCGAAATCGACTTCCGTAAAAAATGGTGGGAACACGTGGCGGCCATGCGTCAGGAACCGGGTTGGGAACAGGTCTTCATTGCCAACACGTGTTCGCAGATCGGGCCGCGCGCGTCGCGTCTGATCGACGCGGAACTGATCGTCGATCGGGCGTTGCTGCGGACGTCGTTCGCGCCATCGGACACGATTGGCCTGTTCGGGCAGGACGGCCGCCACGCGGCGTTCAAAGTCCCGTACCGCGCGATTCTGCCGAAGCACGTGGATAACGTGTTGTGTGCGGGACGGATGCTCGGGGCACCGGACACGATCGATACGTTCCGTCTGATCTGCCCCTGCTTCGTGACGGGCCAGGCCGCCGGCACGGCGGCCGCGTTGGCCGTGCAGAAGGGCGTCACGCCGCGCCAGCTCGACGTGGCCGAACTCCAGAAACGGTTGCGCGCGGACAACGTCTGTCTGGCGTAGTTGCGGATGGGACGAAAAGCCATGTCGAAGAAACGTGCATGGATTCGCGGAATTCTGTTTTTCGCGCTGTTGGCCTGCCTGGGCGTGGGCGTATGGCATTTCAAACGAATGGTCAGTCGGACGGCGGCGATACAGGCTGCGTGTGCCGCCGACCGCGCCGCATTCGAGGCGGAGCGGGCGTCGTTGTGGGATGAACGCGCGACGCTTGCGCGTACGTGCGCGGAACTGCGAATGCGTCTGGCGGAGCGGACGAACGAGTTGGCGCACGTGGCGGCGGACAAGGATGCGCTGGCCAAGAATCTGCTCGGCGCCATCGCGTCGTGCGACAAGTTGCAAGCGGAGATTCGTCGCCTGAAAGACGCGAACGCGACGCTCGTGCGGACGTTGGAAGTGGAACGGCGGCAGACGGCGGAAAAGGCGCAAGCCACCGCCGCGCGTGACGCCGCGCTCGTTCCGGCGGCCGATGGAAGTTTGCAGGAACTGCTCAAACTGACGGATCAGGCTCCTCGCAAGAAGGAGGACAAATGAAGCATAGGCTTATTGCACTGGTGTGCGTGGGGGTGATGGGCGCGTTGTTCGCGGGCGAGCCGGCGGCGGATGCCGCGTATCGGGCGATTGAGTCGGCGGTGGCGGCGTCTGACGCCGACTTGACGCGGCGTCAGGCGGCGTTGACGGACGTCTGTTCGCTGGACGCCTACCGGGCGGCGGTCACGAATGTGAACGGAACGAACGTGTGGACGGCCGCGTTGCAGGCGGCGGTGCGCGACCATGCGGTTGTCCGCATCCCCGCGTCCGACGCGACGTACTGGATCGACGCAACGGTCGTCATTCCATCCAACCGCCGCATTGAAGCGAACGGGGCGCGGATTTCGCTGTTGCCGGGGACGCGCGTATTGATGTTGCGGAACGAGCACGTGCCGGACGGCACATTGGCGCCGATCCGCGGCGTCGCCCGTGACGCGAACATTGCCATCGTCGGCGGGCGTTGGGAAGACTGGACGCGCCGGCGGCAGGGCTATGGCCATACGGGGCGTTACGATTTGGGACCGCGCCAAGTCGGTCGACACTTCGGCGTGTCCACGCTTTTCTATTTTGGCAACTGCGACGCCGTGACGATCCGGGATGCGACGTTCGCCCACACGAGCGGATTTGCCGTACAGACTGGCGACGGGCGAGGTCGCCACTTCGAGAACATCCGTTTTGAAAGTTGCTATGCCGACGGACTGCATCTGAACGGCAATCTCGTCGACGTTCACGTGAAGAACGTGCGCGGCAAGGTGGGCGATGACCTGGTGGCGCTCAACGCCTACGACTGGCTCAACTCGTCCGTCAACTTCGGCCCGCAGAAGAACGTGTTGTGCGAAGATCTCGAACTTGTGCTGGAGAATGGGCAGGGCTATCCCGCGATTCGGATTCTGCCCGCGAAATACAAGTACGCTGATGGAACGGTCGTGGACTGCGCCATTTCGGATGTCATCTTCCGTCGCGTGAAGGGCATCAAGACGTTCAAGATGTATTTGCAGACGCCGCGCTATCGCATCGGTACGGAGCCGGAGTGGGGGGCTGTCGGATCTGGCGGCAATCTCTTCTTCGAGGACATCGTGATTGATTTGAACGCCCCGATTGACAACATGGGGCAGTACCGCGATTCCGAGCCTGTGCGCGGACACTTCGGCGCGTTCGAGTTCGGCGCGAATTTGTCGTCCGTCCATTTCAGGAACATCGACATCACGTTCCATCTGGACGCCTATCCATTGTCGCATCTTGCGGTGGTGGGGCCGAAGTCGTGTCTCCTGCCGGGCGAGGTCGGCGGGCCGGGCATGGAGATTTTCGACCCGTACGTCTCCTGTCGCGTCGGCACGGTCACGGTCGAGGGCTTGAAGGTTCGCGGCCGGGCGCCGGCCGAACTTGTCCGCGCCACGGTTTTTGACAACGTCAATCGTGACGGACGCTCGTCCGGACGCGGCGTCATCGACCGCTGCCAGATCGAAGGCTTGCCCGACGGACGTTAAAACAGTATAATCATCCAAACATTTTGTGAAAAGGAACATTGGAAATGCCCGTTGAAATGAATGAATACCGCGAGAACCGTCTCGCTTCGATGAAAGCCCTCCAGGAACTCGGCTTCACGCCGTACGGCCATGCCTTCCCGCACGACGACCTCAAGAAGGTGCGCGCGGAATTCGAGGAAGGCAAGTCCGTCACAGTGGCGGGGCGTCTGCTGATGATCCGCCGCATGGGCAAGATGAACTTCGCCACGCTCAACGACGGGACAGACCGTTTCCAGCTGATTTTCAAGCGCGACGAGTTGAACGAGCGGATGTTCGCCGGGTTCAAACAGTTGAATCTGGGCGACATCATCGGCGTGAAGGGGACGCTCTTCACGACGCAGCGCGGCGAGCAGTCGGTCATCGTGAAAGAGTGGGATCTTCTCGCCAAGGCGTTGGAGCAGCCGCCGGAAAAATTCCACGGACTGACGGATCAGGAGGAATGCTACCGCCGTCGCTACGTGGACTTGATGACGAACGACGAGAGCCGCGAGCGGTTCTTCATGCGCAGCCGGATTCTGCAGGAGGCGCGGAAGTACCTGTGGAGCAAGGGCTTCATGGAAGTGGAGACGCCGATTCTGCAGGCCCAGGCCGGCGGCGCGGCGGCCAAGCCGTTCGAGACGCACTTCAACGCGCTCGACCAGCACATGGTGCTGCGCATCGCGCCGGAACTCTACTTGAAGCGTCTGCTCGTCGGCGGCATGAACAAGGTGTTCGAGCTGGGCAAGGATTTCCGCAACGAGGGCATCGACCGCAGCCACACTCCGGAATTCACGGTGCTTGAAATCTACGAGGCGTATGGCGACCGCGCGTCGATGGAGGATATCATCGAGGGTCTGATTCCGCATCTCTGCGACACGGTTGTCGGGACGCGCCAGATTCCCTACGGCGAGCAGAAGGAGATCATCGATTTTACACCGCCCTACCGTCGTGTGGCCTACAAGGATCTCGTCAAGGATCTCATGGGGGCGGATTGGTTCGATCTCGACTTCGACACGCAGCTTGCGAAGGCCAAGGCGCTTGCGAAGGAGAAGGACATCAACCTCGAACTTGACGGCGTGACGACCGAGCTGATGCTGACGCACGAAGTCTACGACAAGATGATTGAGAAGACCCTCCGCCAGCCGACGTTTGTGACGCGCCTGCCGCATGAATTCGTGCCGCTCGCGAAGGCCTGTCCGGACGACCCGTCGCTCGTGGACGTGTATGAATTCGTCGTCGGCGGCCGCGAACTCTGCCCCGGCTACACGGAGCAGAACGATCCGCTCGAACAGCGCAAGGCGCTGGAACACCAGGCCGGCGAGGACACGGAGAAGATCGACGAAGACTTCATTCATGCGCTGGAATGCGGGATGCCGCCGACGGGCGGTCTCGGCATTGGCGTGGATCGTCTCGTGATGCTGCTCACCGGTACGGATTCGATTCGCGACATCGTGCTCTTCCCGCAGTTGAAAAACGCCTAGGCGCAGGTGTGCGATGGCGCAGAAGCGGGAAGCCCAAAGAATTCTTTCGTTGCTGAAGTTGCCGTCTCGGCAGCAAAGTGATGTTTGTGCCTATTCTTTGTTGGCTCTCCTGCAACTTACGCCGACGTCTTCGTGGTCGTCTGCGACGAATGCGTGGTTGCGTATTCATGATATGCTGGTGTTTCTGCGATCAAATTATCGTGGCGCTCGCTATGCTGAAAACAGCCGTGAAACCTTTCGCAAGGAGGCCATGCACCATTTTCGCACGGCGGCGTTGATCGAAGATAACGGTGAGTCGACGAATTCGCCAAACTATCGTTACCGTGTGACCTCCGAGGCGCTCGCGCTTTTCCGTACGTATGGCACGGCGGAATGGGCGGTCGCATGGACGACGTTTTTGGCGCACCATGACACGCTCCAAGAGATTTACGCCTCTAAGAAGCGCATTGGCAAAGTCACTGTTTGGGTCGATGGCGTGGCTCATGTGCTTTCTACGGGTGCGCACAATCGGTTGCAGAAAGCGGTTGTGGAAGAGTTTGCGCCGCGTTTTCTTCAACGGTTCAAGTGTTTGTATCTGGGTGATACGGCAAAACGCGACCTTGTCATGGATGTTGAAGGTCTACGGGAACTTGGTTTTGAAATTTCGGTACATAATCGGTTGCCCGACATCGTGATGGCTGTTCCCGATAGAAATTGGGTTGTGTTCGTCGAATGTGTGACATCGGTCGGTCCAATGTCTGCGGCTCGTGTGCTTGAACTTGACCGCATGACATCCGTCGTGACCGCAGGAAAAGTTTTTATTACGGCGTTTCCCAATCGCAAAACCTACAAGAAGTTTTCCGATCAAATTGCATGGGAGACCGACGTGTGGATTGCGGACGAACCTGACCACATGATCCATCTCAACGGCGATCGTTTCATGGGACCGCATCGTTTAACGACATGAGGAAGAAATCCGTCCAGCCAACTCTTTTCAGCATCCCGTATGACGGATTGGGATGGATTACGTTTCTGAACAAAACGCTTCAGATGCCGTCGAAGTATCGTTATCGCGCAGTGGATCTTTTCGCGGGATGCGGAGGATTGTCGCTTGGATTTGAATGTGCAGGCGTGAAGACAATCGGCTATGAGATGAGAAGCGAGTGCTGCGAAACATATCGCGCCAATCTTCAATCCGAATGCCGAAATGAAGTCGTGACGGAAGAGACGGAATATCCGTCTGTCGATATCGTGTTGGGGGGGCCTCCCTGCCAGCCGTTCAGTCGTTGTGGTAAACGAAAGGGGCGGAATGACGCGCGAGATGGTTTTCCCGCCTATGTCGCGGCCATTCGCAAGTTGCATCCTCGGATTTGGGTGTGCGAAAATGTCAGGGGATTGCCTGAACTGGATGCCGATTACTTCCAAATGATTCTGGCGCAGTTCCACGAACTTGGTTACGAGGTAGACTTTCGCGTCGTTCGGATGTCCAACTACGACGTTCCGCAGAAGCGCGAGCGGCTTGTGATGGTTGGACATCATGGCGGATTCAGATTTCCGGAAGAACGAATCTACGAGGTGACCTCAGGAGAGGCTTTGGCGGATAAAATTGCGGACGTTCCTGCGGACGCCGAGTTTTTAACGCCTGCGATGGATCGTTATATCGCCGCATATGAAAGAGCATCGCATTGTAGTCGACCTCGCGATCTGCGGTTGGATGAACCCGCGCGGACACTGACATGCCGCAACTTGGCGGGATGTACGAGTGATATGCATCGTATTCGTCTGGTCGATGGCCGGCGCCGTCGGTTGTCGGTTCGTGAGGCGGCGCGTCTTCAGAGTTTTCCTGATTGGTACACGTTTTCGGGTACGAAAGAACAACAGTTCACGCAGATTGGGAATGCGGTACCGCCGATGTTCGCCTATCGGCTTGCACAATCTGTGGCTTTGTATCTTGAATCGAATGATCGAATAGCGAAAGGATAAACCGATGAACGGATGCGCGAAGGGGTTTCTGGCGCTCTGTCTCCTGGCAGGGATTGTGCGTGGCGAGACGGTGCTGTGGCCGCGGGGCGATTTCACCGGCGCGATGGGGACGCGAGTCGAGAAATCCGCCGGTGGCGATGAACTCGTTCTACCGCGTCCCGGCGGACACCTCGCGCGTTCGTTCGACTTGAAGCCCGAATGGCGCGTCATCCGCTTGAAGGGCGAGATGAAAGTGACGGACGTGCCGGTGGGGGAGCAGAGCTGGCAGACGGGGCGTTTCGCGATGGAATGGCGCGACGCGAAGGGCAAGACCGTCACGCCTTGGCCGCTGAACCATGGCTGGACGGGCACGACCGGCTGGAATGGGGTGGCCTACGATTACCTCGTCCCCACCAACGCCGCGCGTCTCCATCTGAGTCTTTGCAACCTGTCGTCGGGCGGTGAAGTCCGTTTCCGCAATGTCTCGCTCGCCGTCGTACGCAATTTCATCAACACGCCCGCGAACGCGCCGTTGCCGGATGGCGCACCGGCGAACGCAGAGTCGCTCGACGGTGCCTGGCGGGAGACGACGCCGACGCGGACGCGCCATTCGTTGAACGGCCTTTGGCGAATCCGTCCCGCGTTCACGGACGAGCCGGCCGACCGTGTGCCGGATGCGACGGACTGCTGGGCGTGGGAGCGTGTCCCCGCCGTTTGGTCGGGTTCGACGAAAACGTTTCTAGCCTCCCGGTCGTTGGCGCCGTACTTTGAAGACCATCCCGACCGCTTGGCGAAAATCGTCCCGCTTCGCGCCTGGTATGCCCGTACGTTTACATTCCCGGCGGTCATGGAGGGACAACGGGCGGCCGTCACGTTCGACATGGTGGCTTCCCGTGCCGTCGTCTACGTGGATGGCCAACGGGCGGGCGACGTCTCCTTCCCCGGCGGCGAGGTGGACGTGACGCCGTTCGTAAAGCCGGGTGTGCCGCAGACGTTGGCGTTCGACGTTACGGCGTTGGCGAGAGGGGAAACGCTGGACTACAACGAGGCCACGCGCGCGAACAAGCGGGCGAAGTCGGTCAAGAACAAAGGTCTGACGGGCGACGTGTGGCTCGACATTCGACCGAAGGGGGCGCGTGTCGTCGACGCCTACACGGAGACGTCCGTGACACGCGGCGAAATCACGTTCATTGCCGACACGGAGGCGTTGGCGAAGACGCCGCATCGTGTCCAGGCGGAGATTCGCGATCGCGCGGGTGTGGTGGTGAAAACGTTTGAGGGCGTGGCGACGCCCGACGCGGCGGGGCGGCTCTCGTTCACCGCGCCGTGGAAGGACGCGGATCTGTGGGACGTCCACACGCCGCAGAACCGCTACGTCTGCCGTCTCTCGGTCTTCAACGGCGACCAGCTTGTGGATGCGGCGTTGCCGTTTACATTCGGCTTCCGCGAAGTCTGTATCAACGGACGCGACCTCTATCTGAACGGATCGAAGATCCATCTTCGTGCACTCTACGATTCGACTTTTCCGCACGGGGGCGACGCGGCGTCCCGGCCGAACGCCCGCGCGTTCTGCCAGACCCTGCAAACGGGCGGATTCAACTTCTTGATCGCGGGCAACTACTCGTTCGAGGCCGGCGCGACGGGTTATCTGCAAGGCATGTTGGAGGCGTGCGACGAGACGGGGATGCTCTATTCCTTCACGTTGCCGCACTTCAAGGATTATGACGATTTGCGCCAGCCGGAGAACCAGACGCGCTACCGCGTCGTGACGTGCGCACTCATGCGCCTCGCCCGCCGTCATCCTGCCGTTATCACATGGGCGACGAGCCACAACGCCGCCGGCTATCTGGGCGCGGGCAATCCACGTCGTATCGACGGCATCTACGAACTGCCTGCGTCCGCGAACGGACGAAACCGCGCCTGTGCGCGGATCGCCCGAAAAATCATCGGCGAACTCGACGCGACGCGCCCCTGCTACCATCACGAATCGGGCAACCTTGACGATTTCCACACGGTGAACTGCTATCTGGATTGGGCGCCGATACAGGAGCGGGACGACTGGTTGGCGCATTGGGCGACGGAAGGCGTGAAGCCGCTCTTCTTTGTGGAATGGGGGTTGCCGCATATCTCCACGTGGTCGAGCTATCGCGGGCCGCTCTTCATTTGGCGCGGCACGGGTTACATGTCCCTCTGGAGTGCGGAATATGCGGCCGCCTACCGCAACGATGCCGCCTACGAGGCGACGCCAGAGATGCGTCGCGCACTCGACGCGGAGGAACGTCTTTGGGCGACGGGGCGGCCGTTTTCCTGGTCACGTCTGACGGGACACTGCCGGGCCATCTCCAACAACTACCTCGGCGTCCAGGCGCAGTTCGCGCACAGCAACTGGCGCAGTTTTCGTGGTTGGGGCATCACGGCCATGTTGCCGTGGGATCAGGACGGGTTCTTCAATCGGACGAATACGACAGCGTCTGTTTGGCCGCCCGATTTTTACGCGAAGACGCCGGGTTTGAAAGCGTCGATTCATGTGCCGTGGGGTGATCCTCGCGATTATGCCCCCACGCAGATCGGCACGGCGCTGATGCGTTGGAATCAGCCCGACTGCGCGTGGATTGCGGGCGACGGGACGTTCACGGACAAGCGGCACGTCTATCGTCCGGGCGAGACGGTGAAGAAGACGCTCATGATTCTCAACGACCGCCGCGTGGCGCAGACGGTGACGTGGAAAGTTTCGTGCGGGGCGTTTGCGCAGAACGGGCAGGTGGTCGTACCGCCGGGTGAACAGGCGCGTGTGCCCGTTTCGTTCGCGGTGCCGCAGTCGGCGGGTGCGTACGATATCCAGGCGCAGTTCGGATTTGCGGACGGCGTTGCGCGGTCTGACGTCTTTACGCTCACGGTGGTGGCCGCCGCGCCGGCGGCGAAGGAGCGTCTCGTCGTGTACGATCCGAAAGGACTGACGGCGGCGAACTTGCGGCGGCTCGGTTTCGCGCCGGAAGAGGTGAAGGATGTTTTTGCGTTCGACACGTCGCGTGCGAACGCCGGTACGCGGCTCGTCGTGGGACGGGAGTGCCTGACGCCCGACGTGCTGGAACGCGTGCTTGTGCCGTTCGCATGGAACGGCGGGCGGAGTTTCGTCTTCGAGCAGACGAAGCGGATGCTCGAATCGGTTGGTTTCCGTGTACAGACGTACGGGCTGCGCCACGTCTACCCGCGTTTCCGCAAGGCCGCACTCGCGGATGTTCAGCAGGAGGCGCGTTTGCGCGATTGGGCGGGCGCGTCGACGCTCGTCGAGCCGTTCGACCCGTTGCAAGTCTGCGAGACGGGCGCAGGGCGTGACACCTGGGCGGGTTTCAGCAACACGCGCGCCTGGCGGTGCGGCACGCGCGGCGCGGTCGCGACGGTGATTCCCGAAAAGCCGTCGTTTGGTGACTGGTGCGCCCTTGTGGACGGTGGTTTCGATCTCCAGTACGCGCCGTTGCTCGAATGGCGTCTGGGCGGCGGTACCGTGACGTTCTGCCAGATGGACGTCACGGGGCGGACGGTGGACGACCCGGCGGCGGACGAACTCGTCAAGGCGCTCGTCGCCGACGCGCGGCAGGGACTGCCCGGCACGTGTATCGCCAAGCCGTTCGGTCTGCAGGCGTACCGCACGGGCTGTCAACCGCGCCACGATTGGTTCATCCAGCAGGATTGTGAAAAGGACACAAAACGCCTCTACTACGTGACCGACGGCGCGGCGGATATGCCGGAGGATTTCAAAACGAGCATCAGTAACGGCGCGACGGCACTCCTGTGCGGGCTCTCCGTCGAGGAAGTCGCGAAGTGGAGTCCCGTGCCGCTCGCGGTCGTGCAGACGAACGGCTGTCATTATACGCGCATTGAAAAGTTGCCGCCCGAGCTGAACGGTCTTTCAAATGCGGATTGGGCATGGCATGGTGCAATGGACTTTGCGGCGTTTACGGACGATGTGGCGGACGGCAACAACGCGATCCGTATCGTGCGCTACGGAAAGGGACGGCTTGTCTTCTGGCAGGTGCCGCCGTGGAAGATCGACGCCGAATCGCGGCCGTATCTTCGCACGTCGAAACGCCGTGCCGAGGCGATGCTCTCGCGTTTGATGGGCAACCTCGGTTTCAACCGCGGGCCGGGCCGCGTCCTCTACGCGGACGTCCCCGTCGCCTCCGACGACCCGTATCGCTACTACCACTGGTAGGCGAGGTGGTTCGGCATCCTGTCAATCCCATGGCCGAGTTGCTTTTTGATATAATACGCCCCGCTATGTCAGACATTCGCGTACGTTTCGCCCCGTCGCCGACGGGGAAGGTTCATATCGGCAACATCCGCGCTGCCATCTACAACTGGCTCTATGCGCGTCACACGGGCGGCAAGTTTTTGTTGCGCGTCGAGGATACCGACCTCGAACGATCTACGCCGGAGGCCATCCGGGCGCTCTTCGATTGTATGGAATGGCTCGGCCTCGACTACGACGAGCCGGTCGTGTACCAGACGAAGAACCTCCCGCGTCACCTTGAATGCGTGGAGAAGTTGCTGGCCGACGGTCGCGCCTACAAGTGTGAACGCACGTCCCGCGACGGCAAGGCCGGCGAGGTGGTGATGTTCCGGATGCCGAAGGAGGGCGTTCTCGCGTTCGACGACCTTGTGAAAGGACACATGGAAAAGAAGGCCGAGGACGTTCCCGATTTCGCCATCGTCCGTTCCGACGGCTCGCCGATCTTCCACCTTGCGAACGTGGTGGACGACATCGACCAGGGCATTACGCACGTCATCCGCGGGGACGACCACGTGGAGAACACGTTCAAGCACCTCGAACTCTTCAAGGCGCTCGGTGCCCCCGCGCCGCGCTACGGACATCTCTCCATGATTGTCAACGCCCAGGGCAAGCCCTACTCGAAGCGCGACGGCGCGGCGTTCGTGGGCGAATTCCGCGAGAACGGCTATCTGCCGGAGGCGTTGTTCAACTATCTGCTCCTGCTCGGTTGGAATCCGGGCGACGAACGCGAAGTACTGACGCGACAGGAGATGGTCGACCTCTTCGACATCGAGAAAGTCCACGTCACGGCCGCGAAGTTCGATATCAAAAAACTTCAGTGGATGAACGGCGAGTACATCCATCGTGCGCCGAAAGACCAGTATCGCGCCGAACTGCTTGCGCGTGTCGCGGCGGCGGGCTTGGCGATTCCGGCGGACTTCAATCTCGACCTGCTCGTCGACCAGCTCCAGATTCGTACGAAGTTCTGGAACGACATTCCCGGTAACTGCGCCTATTTCTTCACGGACGACTATCCGTTCGATGAAAAGGCCGTGGCGAAGCGTCTGAAGAAGGATGGCGTGAAGGACGTCCTGCTCGACCTTGCCGATCGTTTCGCGAAACTGGAGCCGTTCACGGCCACCGCCGGCGAGGCGATGGTCAAGGAACTTTCGCAGGGTCAGGGCATGGGTCCGTGGGTTCATCCGATTCGCGTGGCGATTACGGGGCGCGGCGAGGGCATCGGCCTTTTTGAGACGTGCGAACTGTTGGGGCGCGACAGGACGGTGGCGCGTCTGCGCCGCGTGGCGGAAGGGTTGTGACGCCGTGGCGCGGACGGTCGTACTCGGCGTGACGGGATCCATCGCCGCCTACAAGGCATGTGAACTCGTCCGCCTGTTCGTCAAGAAGGGCGACGACGTCCACGTGATCATGACGGATCACGCGAAAGCGTTCGTCACGCCGCTCACGTTCCGGACGCTCAGCCGCAATCCCGTGCAGAACGAAATGTTCGCCGACCCGCTTGTGTGGAAGCCGGAACACATCTCGTTGGCCGAGGCGGCGGACGTTCTCGTGATCGCGCCCGCGACGGCGAACATTCTCGCGAAGATGGCGCATGGTCTCGCGGACGATCTGCTGAGTTCCGTGGCGCTCGCCACGCGTGTGCCAATCGTCGTCGCGCCCGCGATGAACACGGGCATGTATTTGAATGCCGCGACGCAGGCCAATTTCCAGGCGCTCAAGGCGCGCGGCGTGGCGTTCGTGGAGATGGGCGACGGCGACCTCGCGTGTGGAACGACGGGCGTCGGCCGCATGGCCGATCCGGCCGCGATCGTCGCGGCGGTCGATGCCATGCGTGGGTGTTGATTTAACGAAAAGAACCGAGATCAATCCAGAGGTTGCTATGCGGACGGTTTTGGCGTTGGCGGTGTGCGCGTGTGCCTTGTGGTCTTTTGCCGCGCCGGTGGACGTCTCGCCCATCACGGACGCAGAACGCATACGTGCTAGGGCGGGCGGAATGTGAGTGGCCGTTTGGCTGTCGGCCGTTGAAAGCCGTTGAAGGTTGAAGACAGAGAGGAGACGAACCATGAAGAAGACGATGATTGGATGTGTTGTCGCGCTGTGCGGCGTGTGGACGGCGGCGGCTTGGGATTTGACGGTGGACGTGACGACGGCGGATGGGCGGACGACGCAGACGGTCGTGCCGCTGGAGACGAGGGACGGCCGCGCCGTCTTCCGCATGGCGAAGGAAAAACTGCCCGCGCACGTGAAGTCCGTCCGCCTGTCCGCGCCCCGGTGGACGCAGCCGGCGGGAACGGACGGCTACTGGGTGAATTCGGACGGCGAGCTGGGCACGTTCCGGGCGCGCGCGAAGGACGGGACGCGGCGAAGCGCCCGCCCGCACATGCCGTTCTTCGGCATCGTCTCGCCGCAGGCCTCTTTCGTGGCGATCGTGAAGGGAATGCCGTTCCACTATTCGTTCTCGGTCGCGCTGAAGAACGGCGTCTACACGCCGTCGATGGCCTACGACTGGCTCATGGGCGACGTCTACGAGGATCTGGAGGTCGAGTTCGTCGACCTGACGGGCGACGCGGCGAACTACGCGGGCATGGCGCGGGTCTATCGGGACTACCAGCTGGCCCGCAAGGCCGTCGAACCGCTGGGCGTCCGCGCGAAAAAGCAGCCGTTGCTGGACTACATGGCGCAGTGGCCGGAAGTGCGCGTCCGCCAGGCGTGGAAGCCCGTGCCGAGTCCGAACCCCGAACAGACGGTCAAGGACGAGCCGGCGGTCAAGCCCGTCATCACGTTCGACCGCTTCAAGGAAATCGCGGACGCAGTCAAGCGGCAGGGCATTGGCGGCGCGGAGTTCTGTCTCGTGGGCTGGAACGTGGGCGGGCATGACGGCCGCTGGCCGCAGGTCTTCCCCGTCGAGCCGTCGCTCGGCGGCGAGGCGAAGCTGAAAGAGGCCGTCCGCCATGCGCAGGATCTCGGCTATCACGTGGTGGCGCACTGCAACCACCGCGACGCCTACCTGATTGCTGACAGCTGGGACGCGGAGTTCATCTGCGACAAGAACGCGGACGGTTCGCTCCAGCGGCCGCGAACGACGTGGGGCGGCGGACGGATGTATCGGATCTGTCCGAAACGCGCCTACGAGAAGTTCGCGCTGCAGCAGATGCCGATGGTGCGGGCGATGGGATTCAAGGGGCTTCACTATCTGGACGTCTACAGTTGCGTGGGCGCGGAGGGCTGTTCGGATTCGCGCCACCCGCTCAACCTGCGCGAGGGCGTGGCGTACACGGGCCACATTCTCCAATTGGCGCGTGACACGTTCGGCGGCGTCGCGAGCGAGGGGTCGTACGACCAGAACGCGGGGCAACTCGACTACGTGCTCTACGTGTCGTTCGCGCGGCCGTTCGAGGCGAAGACGTATGCCGGACTCGTCGACCGCCTTGTGCCGATGTTCCAGCTCGTCTACAACGGCGTCATCCTCTCCAATCCGTTCACGACGACGGTGAACGCCACGATCAAGGGGCGGGCGAGCGAACTCAAGACGATCGAGTTCGGCGCCCGGCCGAGCTTCTACTTCTACGCGAACTTCCTCACGCCGGGGAAGGGACGGAACTGGATGGGCGACGTCGATCTTGAATGCGGGACGGACGCCCGGCTCGAAGCGTCCGTGGCGGCGATTCGGCGTGGCGTGGACGCCTACGCGAAACTCTGGAAACTCCAGTACGTCTTCATGGACGGACATGACGAATTGGCGCCGGGCGTCTATCGGACGACGTACGCCAACGGCGCGAAGGTCTATGTGAACTACAACAAGGCGCCCGCGTCCGTCGACGGCGTGACCGTCGGCGCGGAAGATTGGCTGCTGAAATGAAACGGGGAGCGAAAATGAATCGAATTGGAATCGCCTGTCTGTCGGCCGCGCTGTGCGGCGTCGTGTCGGCCGGTGAAGTCTTGCCGATGTATGGCGGGCAGCTGGAAGTGCCGGATGCCGGCGTGACGCTCTATCCGGCGGCGTTTCTGCCGGGCTGGCGCGGCGTCGGCGCGTCGGGCGGACTGACACGCGACGTGGACGGGCGTGTCGTCTTCACGATGTGGACGGACAAGAAGGACAAAAACGCCGCCCGACTCGACGGCCGCGCGTCCTTCAAGAACGTGGACGACGCCGTGCGCGTGTCGTACGCGATCACGCCGGACAAGGACGTCGAGATCACGCAGCTCTATCTGTCGGCGCGGTTCGACCGGCGCGACTACGCGGGCGGCACGGTGGCGGGCGGCGGCGTGACGCGGACGATTCCCGTCGGTTCGGGCGAGACGCAGTTTTTCATGCGGACGGTGAAAGACCTTGCCGTGCGCGACAAGACGGGGCGGATGCGTCTGGCGCTCACGTTCGACCATCCCGTCTTCTGCATGTTCCAGGACGACCGCACGTGGGGCGGCGACACGGTGTCGCTGCGCGTCTTTTTCGGATCGGACAAGCCGTTCAAGGCCGGGAAGACGTACGCCGTTTCCTTCCGGCTGACGGACGGCGCGAAGACCGCGCTCGCCGGCGATGCGGACGGTGTGAAAATCGTCGCGGGGACGAACTGGATTCCGATGAAGGTCGAGGCCGACATCCTGCCGGGCAGTGCGCTCGACTTCTCGAAACTGCGCGGCACGGACGCGCCGGCCGGCCGCCACGGCTATCCCGTGGCGCGTGGGCAGAACTTCGAGTTCGAGCGGCTGCCGGGCGTTCCGCAGCGCTTCTACGGCGTGAACGTCTGCGCCAGCGCGAACACGCCCGATCCCGAGACGGCGGCGGCGTTCGCCCGGCGGTTGGCGCGTGTCGGCTACAACGCGATTCGCTTCCATCACCATGAACGTGACCTCGTGCAGAATGACGGCGTGTCGCTCGACCCCGAAAAGATGGCCTGTTTCGACGCCCTTGTGGCGGCCTGCGTGTCGAACGGCATCTACATGACGACGGATCTCTACGTGTCGCGAAACCCGATTGCCTACCGTTCCATCGGCATCGACCTCGACGGCACGGTGGGGATGGACGAATTCAAGGAACTCGTCCAGGTGCACGAAGGCGCGTTCCAGAACTATCTCCGGTTCGCGCGCGCGTTCCTCGGACACGTGAACCCCTACACGGGGCGCAGCCTTGCGCAGGAACCTGCGCTGGGATGGCTGTCGTTCGTCAACGAGGGGAATCTCGGCAACAAGGGCATGGAGTTCATGCAGAAGCACCCCGTGTTCCGCGACAAGTGGCAGACCTGGCTGGCCGCGAAGAAAGTCGCCGAACCGTCCGCCTACGCGAACGTTCCCGACACCTTGCCGCCCGACCTCGCCGCGCTCGACAATCCGCACGTCCGCGCCTACACGCTCTTCCTGGCGGACGTGGAGGCGGCGTTCGCCGCCCGCGTGACGAAGTTCCTGCGCGAGGAGATGAAGTGCCGGGCGCTGACGACGAACATGAACAACTGGCACTATCCGGCGGCGTTTCAGCTGCCACGCGCGAACAGCTACGACTACGTGGACGACCATTTCTACGTCGACCATCCGCGTTTCCTCGAATCCCCGTGGCGTCTGCCCAGCCAGTGTCCGAACGCGAACCCCATGCTCGGCGCGAACAGGGGGGCGCAGCGTCTGGTGGCGCGGCGCGTGCTCGACCGTCCGTTCACGATCACGGAGTACAACTATTCGGCGCCCGGACGCTTTCGCGGCGTGGGCGGCATTGCCTGTGGCACGGCCGCCGCGCTTCAGAACTGGGCGGGGCTTTGGCGGTTTGCCTGGAGCCATGACGCGACGGGCGTGAAAGGGCCGAAGGCGATGAACTACTTCGACATGAGCGGCGACCCGCTGGGGCTGGCCTCCGAACGAGCGTCCATCTGTCTCTTCCTCCGCCGCGATTTGGAACCGCTCGCGAAGACGTACGCGATGGTGCTGCCGCCTCGGAAACTCGCCTCGATGGGGCCGACGGCGATGATGCAGGCGAATTGGGTTTGGGCCGGCTGGTACGCGAAGGTCGGCGGCGTGGTGGCGGACGCCGCGCCGGCGGACGCCATGTGGCAGGTGGGCTATCCCGAATGCTTCACGCAGTCGGCGGATGACGTGCGCCGGCAGATGTTCCCGACGGTCGCGGACGGAAAGGCGCTGCCGCCGGCGGGCGATGGCGCGGTGGAAATCGACTCGGAGACGGGACGCTTCATCCTGAAGACGGCGCGGACGTGCGGCGGTTTCGCGGAAGGGGGCGTCGTGCGGGCGGACGCGCTTGTGGCGGACATTGGCGGAACGCCCGCGACGGTCTGGGCGAGTTCGCTGGACGGAAAGCCGCTGCGCGAATCCGCGCACGTGCTCGTGACGCATTTGACGGACGTCCAGAACTCGAACATCCGCTATGGCGATCGCCATCTGCGCATTCTGCTGGATTGGGGGCGTCTGCCGCATGTGATGCGCGCGGGGCGGGCGGACGTCACGGCCGCCGTGCTGGCCGGGAAATGGACGGTCTACGCGCTGGCGACGAACGGCGCCCGCCGTCGGACGGTTCCGGCCGCGTGGACGGATGCCGGCCTGTCGTTCACGGCCAACGTCGCATTCGACCCCGCCGACGCGACCTATCTCTACGAACTCGTGCGCGAGTGATTGGAAGATTGGTGTTGCCGGCGATTGTGCGGCCGGCACATCGTGTTGACAAGGCGTAGAGAACTTTGCCATAATACACCCGCTTGAAGCGGATGCCCGCGGCAGTTTTTTGGTAAGGAACTGGAAATGGTTATAACTAACAAGAACAGACGGAAAATAGGGGGGGGGGGGGCTGTATAGTCTAGTTCTTTGCTCATCCAGTTTTTTGCTTCCTGGAAGTCTGTTTTTACGGCGTGGACGACTCGTTGTGGTCGCCGCGCCGTTTGTCTTTTTATGTCTTTCTCTGTGGTGAGGGGATGCTATTCATTATACAATCAACAGAAATGAAGGAGAACTAAATGAAGAGAGTGCAATTCAGAGTGCTTGCGGTTACCGTCTGCGCGATGACGTTCGTGGGGACGGTGTTAGGTGCGACGGTAACGGCTCTTGGTGGTACATGGGAAGAGGCGTGGAACGCCGCAAAGCGTCCGTCGGAGACGCGGGCATCCGCCGTCGGTACATGTGCGGGGGTGTTTGATTCGCGCATCGCGGGAGTCCATGCCACGCTCGTCGGTACGGTGGACAGCCGATACTGCGACGTAGCGGAATCGGCGGTGCAGGGTCTTGACACGCGTCCGCCCATGGGGATGTTCCTCATCTTCCGTTGAGTGGACGGAGAGACACGGTCAACATAAGGTAAAGAAAGTAAGGAGAATGAAGCAGATGAAAACGATGGTAAAAAATCGGACGGCGGTGTTCGCCGCCCTGTGCGGATTCGCGGGAGTGGCATATGCGTCCGCGCCGGCGGTCGACGGCGTGACGATGGTACAAGACACGTATTCGCGAACGGTCACGATTGCCTACACGCTTGCGGACGAACCCGCGATTGTGACGATTGACATCCAGACGAACGGGGTCTCGATCGGCGGCGCGAATCTTGGGCATTTCGCGGGTGACGTGAACAAGATTGTACAGCCGGGAGCGCGGATGGCGACGTGGCGGCCAGATCGGGCGTGGCCGGGTCACAAAATCGATTCGGGCGTGACGGCCGTTGTGACCGCATGGGCCAAGGACACGCCGCCGGACGTAATGGTTGTGCCGCTCGTCGACGACGATCGCGAAGTCGAGTATTACGCGGATCTCGGTTCCCTTCCTGGCGGTGTGACGAACGATGTCTATAAAACGGCGAAGATGGTGTTTCGCAAGATCCCAGTCGCCGATGTGTCGTGGGCGATGGGATCGCCCGAATGGGAGACTGGGCGTGAAGGTGCACGAGAGACAATGCATACCGTGACGCTCACGAACGACTACTATATGGGTGTGTACCCCGTCACACAGGCGCAGTACGCGAACGTGGCGGGTGTCTGGACATCATCGGCCTTTACACTGGAGCGCGACCGCGCGACGCGCCCCGTGGAAAAGATTTCGTGGGAAACCGTTCGTGGAACAGTGGACGGCGGATGCAACTGGCCGGCGAATGGTCACGCCGTCGCATCGGAGAGTTTCATCGGAAAACTGCGGACGCAGACGGGAATGGCATTCGACCTGCCGACGGAGGCGGAGTGGGAATTTGCCTGCCGGGCGGGAACGGGGACGGCCCTCAACAACGGCCAGTCGCTGGTAAGTTGGGATACTTCGCCGGACACGTTGGATGCACTCGCCCGCTATCGTTTCAATGGAGGTCTTTTCGACAATACGGCCACGCCGCCGAATCAGCTGGCGGCGGCGGACGGCGGCACGGCGAAGGTCGGTTCCTACGAACCGAACGCCTGGGGATTGTACGATATGCACGGAAATGTGTGGGAGTGGTGTCTTGACTGGTACCTGGAATCGCCACTTGGCTACAATCCGCTTACAGGACCCGTTTCGGGTTCGTCTCGCGTGATGCGGGGCGGAAGTTGGAATGACTACGCATTCAATATCCGTTCGGCGGCTCGTACGGGGCAGGATCCGAGCCATATGGGCGATACATTCGGTTTTCGCTTGGCGCTGCCTCTGCCCGCAATACGGTAGGATGACGCAGCGAATGGATGAACGCCCGGACGCATCATGTGTTTGCGTCCGGGCATCCGTTTCTATTTCCCTTTGTCGTGTAGACAACCCATTCACAAGAGCGTTCACAAAGCCTCGTCCGCAAAGAAAAACTGGGGAGTCTCCAACAGTCTCTGCGCGGTTGAACGCGGGGGGCGGTGTTTGGTAAAATACATACATGAGACCGATAGCGACGACGACGAGCGATTTCCCGGACCTGCGGCGGTCGGGGTGCATCTACGTGGACAAGACGGCGTACTTCCACCGTCTCGTCACGGACGTGGGCACGCGGATGTTCTTCCTCGCGCGCCCGCGCCGGTTCGGCAAGTCGCTCATGATCACCGCCCTGAAGGCTATCTTCCAGGGCCGCCGCGAGCTGTTCGACGGGCTGGCCATCGCGGAGACCGACTGGGCGTGGGAGACGTGGCCGGTGTTGCACTTCAATCTTGGTGCCGTGGTGACGACGGATGTCGAGTCGTTTGACCGTTCGTTTGCCGACCAGGTCAGCGACCGTCTGGCGGACGCGGGGTACGCCTACGACGATGCACGGTTGCCGGCCGACAACTTCGGCAAGGCCATCGAGTCGTTGTCCGCCGCGCACGGCGGGAAGGGCGTCGTGATTCTCATCGACGAGTACGACGCGCCTGTCTCCCACGCGCTGGACAGGCCGGAACTCGCCGAGGCGATTCGCAGTCGACTGTCTTCTTTCTATACGGTGATGAAAGACCGCACGGGCGACATCCGCTTTCTGATGATGACGGGCGTGTCGAAGTTCACGAAG
>CAYZYQ010000043.1:0-24052 GCA_964482645.1 uncultured Lentisphaeraceae bacterium
CCCGCTTCATCACTTCGACTGTCTGTCCGAGTTGTCGGAGGCGTTCGCGGTTGACCGCGTAGCCGCGCAACAGAAACTCCTTCAAGACCTTCGTTGCCCATCTGCGAAACTCAACGCCGCGCTGTGATTTCACGCGATAGCCGACTGATATGATCACATCAAGGTTGTGGAATTCCACCATTTGAGTCCGTGTCTTGCCGGGTATGGCGCCATGCGGAGTGACCTGTGCAAATTTTGCAATGGTCACCGTCGGGTCGATTTCGCCTTCCCGTATGGCGTTTTTGACATGGCGAAATATGACCGACTTGTCCTTGTCGAACAACACGGCCATCTGCGACTGCGTCAGCCATACGGTATCGGACTCGACTGACACCGGCAGCGAAACCACGCCATCTTGCGATTCAAACAGAACGATTTCATCCTTGTCCATTTCTTGCTCCTCTCAAATTGAGGTTGAATTTGGCACGGCGGCTTTGACATCCGGCTCACGCCGCGCACGTCCGCCCTACTGCCCACCACAAACAATCCTTTTGAACTCTTCCAGTTGATTTTGATTACGGTCTTCAAATTACAATCGCATGTCCTGTCTTGTGTCATCTGCCAAAGCGAATACGTACCATGACAGTTGTATCTACTTTGACAAATGGCATTCATGACAATTTTCCATCAAATCATGTCATAAAAAACAAAGCCCTTCCGTCCACCAGGGACGAAAGGGCTGTTGGGCATCCATTCAGCCACACACCGATCGGCGTATGGCGCGGATGGACAGGACATCACAGGCAGGACGCGGCGAGTTCTTCCAACGTCACGACATTGAGCTTGCCGTATTTCACGAGGTACTTCTTCGAATAGACGGATGCGACGACGATTTTGTCCGTCTTCGGATCGTCCGCACGCGCCGCCACATACTCGGCGAGCTTCTGCACAAGTTCGGGATGAAGGCGATCCAACACCACAGCGCCTTCGCCGCAGCAGTACGTCTCTTCGTCGTTCGTGCCGAACGGCTTGTTCTCCGCCTTGAGCGCCTTGAGCAGTTTCGCCGGGCAGTCGCAGCCATCGTAGTTGCGCAAGAAGTCGTCCGCAAGATAATAGACTTCACCGGCGGCCTTCTTGAACGCAACCTTCTCCTTCACGAGGAAACCCGCGATATGAAGAACCTTGCAGGGAAGTTTCACGTCCATCGCCGGATAATCCTTCGTCAGCGCATCGAACGCGGCCGGGTTGGAGACGACGAGCGTTTTCACGCCCGCGTCCTTCAGAAACGCGGTGAACGCTTCGGCGGAGGCCTTTGCTTCGCCCACGTAGCCGAGCACTTTCAGCGCCTTGCCGATGCAGCCGCCCGTAATCGTGCGGACATCGGTCTTCGCAGCCGCGAAAAGTTTTTTGACGGCCGCGCCAACGGCCTTGTCACCCGCAGTCGTATCGTCGAGGAAATAAGCCACGTCGCCCGTACCCGAAATCTTCCACGTGGCGTTCGCGCTGAATTCCGCCGCAAGCGCTTTCACCGCCTCCGGCGCTTTGCCGGCCGCCACCACGTCGGCACGAGCCGCAAGGGCGAGGCCGTTTTCATCGTAGTGGTTCACGCAGTGGTGGACGCAACAGGCCGACAAATCCTGACGGTAGAGCGCATCCACGAAGTCCGAATCGTCGAACGAGTTCGTCCCCGTACGCAGACCGTAGATCATCGCCGCGCGGATACGGGGCGTATCCACTTCTGTGAAGCGGACGTTGCCGATGGCGGACAGATGCCGGCACATGAAGCAGAACCGACAGTTCATGATCGCGTCTTCATAAGCATCAATGTACATTTCAAAACATCCTTTCTAAATCAAGATTAAGTGAGTCCCACTTAACGACTTAATCTCCGTTAGCAGCCGGCGAAACCCATCTTGCCAGGATTCATGATGCCATTCGGGTCGAGTTCGCGCTTGACGCTTTCAAGAACCGGCATGGCTGTACCGTAGAGATCCTTCACGTAGCGGCCAAGCTTGAGACCGACGCCATGGTGCTCGTTGATCACGCCGCCGTTGGCGATCGCGGCACGGATGGCCTTGTCCCACACCGCGTTGTAAAGCGCGGCCGCCTCGCGTTCGTTCGGCGGAACCTTGTCGCCAGGGAAGATGAAACGCGCATAGAGCATACAACCCCAGTCGTACCAGTGCGAGAAGTGGCCGATGAAACGCGCGTCCGGGAACTCCGTGTTGACGACCTTCTTCATGCCCCAGTAGACGTCCTCGATGTGCGAGAAATCGGCCACGGTGTCGAGCGTGCCGAACGCCTGCGGCACGTGGAACATGTAGCCCGGATAGAAGAACTTGTACTTGTTCTCCCACCACCACTCGCCGCCCTTCGCGCCGAGATCCTGACCCTTGAACTGTCCTTCCATGATTTCGCGGGCGTATTTCATCTGGAGGTCGACGATGGACTTGCGCCCGTCGAAGCCGAAAACGAGATAGGCGCCGTGGTCGAGATCGATGCCGAACACCTTGGAGACGTGCGTCTTCGTTTCCGTTTCATCGTAGAGACGCATCGCGCACGGGCCGAGACGGCTGCGCATGAGCGTCTGCCCCGCCTGCATCGCCGTGTGGAAGTCCTTGAAGATGTAGGCGCGGAACTGGCGCGACTCCGGCTGCGGATGAACCTTGAGGGTCACTTCCGTGATGACGCCGAGCGTACCCTCGCTGCCGAGGAAGAGCATCGTGAGATCCGGACCGGACGCATGGCGCGGGACGGGGAGCGTACGGATGATCTCGCCCGTAGGCGTAACGACTTCGAGCGACATCACCATGTCCTCGATCTTGCCGTACTTCGTCGACAGAACGCCCGTGCCACGATGGGCCAAGAAACCGCCAATCGTCGAACAAGCGATGGAGGCCGGCAGGTGCATCGTGGAGAGACCGGCCTTGTTGCACGTCCATTCGAGGTGCTTCGTAATGATACCGGTCTGCGTCGTAACGGTGAGCGCGGTCTTGTCAATCTTCACGACCTTGTTCATCCGCTTCATGTCGAGCACAATGCCGTTGTACACGGGCAGGGCGCCGCCCTGCGAACCCGAACCGCCACCCCACGGCACGACGGGGATTTTGTACTGGTTGGCGATTTTCATGACCTTCGCCACTTCCTGCGTGGAGCCGGGATGCACCACAAAGTCAGGCTGCGGACACTTCCGGCCACGGTCGTGCCACATTTCCGGAATCCAGTAGTAGTCGATCGAGTGGCCGAATTTGTCGGCGAACTTGACGTCGACATTCTCATCCCCCACGGCATCCGTGAGTTCGGTACGAATCATCTCGTACATGTAACTGTCGGGTTTGACGTTCATCGTTCTTCCTTCTGCTTTTGTTGCAACACCAAAATCGAATGGCGACGCCACCGCATACGGCAACGCCGCCACAGAAAGCGGATTACATTATTTTACCCTCTTGTCGCCGCGACCGCAACCCCTGCGATGCGAAAATCCATGAAAAATATGCAGGAAACACGCTCCGTCCACGTCTCATCGCCGTCAGGCGCGTCCCAGCGTGACAATCATCGATTCGCGCGTCCAGAACAGCAGAAAGCGTCGGCTCTCCACAATCTGGAACGCGACCTGCCAACCCTGTTTCGCTTCCTGGTTCAAAACTCGTTCGATTTTCCGCAGGGGCAGTTTGGCCGAACCGAGGATAAGCGTGCTCAGCCCGCTTTCCTCGATTGAGATGACTTTGTATTGCGAATAGGTCATCGTTCCAGTGCCCTCATGCGAAATCCGCCACGATGCGCTTCATTTTCGCAAGGCCGGTCTTGAGCGTATCAAGCGGCGTCGTGGTGCAATACGACTTGTTGAAGAGCTCCAGCGAGAGCCATGGCCGCAAATTGCCCGCGTTGAGAAATCCGAAGATTTTCTTCCACGGCGCCACGCCGTCGCCCGGCCAGACGCGGTCGGCGTCCTTCAACTGCTCGCGCGGCGGCTGGGCGGGAACGTCGTTCATGTGCAGCACCGGCAGCGTCGCGGGCGAGAGGAAACGCAACCCCTCGTAAGGGCTGCCACCCCGGTACATGTGGTAGACGTCCGCCAGAACGGCGGCCTTCGGGTGTCCACACGCCGCCATGACGTAAAGCGCCTCGTCAAGGCGGCTTAGGTTGACGGAATGCCCCCAGAACTCCAGAATCGGCGTCACGCCCATCTTGTCGCCAAGCTCCAGCACGGCGCGATAGCGGTCGATGAAATCCGCCAGCGGAATCTTCGGCGAACCGGGCTTCTGGAGACCGAACGGCGGCGCGGCGATGTAGGCGCCGCCCATTTCCGAGACGAGCGCCATGTCGCGCTTCATCTCCTCCATCCCCTTCGCGCGCGCCGCCGCGTCCGGCAGCGACCAGTGCGCAAAGCCAATGCCGTTGACGACGGCCAGATTGCCGTCCACGCACATCTTGCAAATGTCGGCGAGTTCACCCACGTCCTTCGCCTTCTGGATGTCCGCAAGCCACGGCTCGATGCCGTCGTAGCCCGCCGCGATCGCCAGGCGAACCTGTTCCTTCAAACTGCACTTGTACGCGCCGATGGTGGGCGGGTTGATCGCGAAGCGCCACCGCCGCGTAGCCGCGTCCGATGCGCACCCCTTGCCGCCGCACGGCCCTGTGCCGCAACATCCGGCGGCGGCCAGCCCCAGTCCCGCCGCCGCCATGAAATTCCGTCGTGTCGTCGTCATGATCTCAATCCTTTTCGCTGTTCTACGGTTCTACGCATTCCGCACACGGCTTACCAGCCGGCGAGACGCTCCTGGTGCAGACGCTTGTTCGCCGCCGAGCTGTTCGCAAAGCAGCGCTTCGCGTCGTTCCATATCAGCTGTTTGCCGGGGTCGAACAGCGCCGCCACGCCCGTGAGCGAACACTGCGTCATCGCGCCCGCGTAGGCGAAGTCGCTGCCGACGGGCGTCCCGCCCTTGACGGCCGCGATGAATTCCTTGTAAGGATCGCCGCCGGGCACGCGCGCGTACTTCCGCTTCGGACAGCCGCCGTCCTTGCGCAACTTCTCAAGCGTCGTGTCCGGCAGCATCCGCAGGTAGTTGGCCCCGTGGTGTCCATACTCGATCACGCCGCGCGTGCCATAGACGAACGCGCCGTTCGCCATGCCGTCGCGCGTGTCGCGCAGCTCCTTCGTGTTGAACGCGGGGAACATCTTGTCCTCGCCCTTCCACTGCGCGGGCTTCGGGACGGTCTTGCAGGCCTCGCCGTCGAACCACACGAGCTTGAACGGCTTGCCGGCGCGCGTGACGTACTCGAACGTGGTCTTCACGCCCTTCGGGAACGTGAGGCCATGGGCATCCGGCGTCCAGCTGCCGAAGACCTCCGCCTTAACCGTCTTGGGCAGTCCGAGGCCCAGCGTCCAGAAAAGCGGGTCCATCAAGTGACAGCTCCAGTCGCCCAGCGTGTTCGTGCCGTACATCGTCCAGAAGCGCCAGACACCCGGCAGGAACTTGGGGAAGTACGGACGGTGCGGCACGGGACCCTGCCACTGCTCCCAGTTCAATTCCTTCGGCATGTCCCACGTCTTCTCCATGTCCTTGAGCGCGTCCATGAAGGAGTAGACGGCGGGGCACCAGATGTGCGCCTCGGTGACGTCGCCGATGAGACCGGCCTCGACCCATTCGCGGAAGTCGCGAATCGTGTCGTAGGCATGGCCCTGGTTCATCGCCTGGGTGACGAGCTTTGGGTTCGCCTTCGCCGCGTCGAGCATCGCGTCCATTTCGTGGAAGCTCTGCGCGAGCGGCTTTTCGCACTGGACGTGTTTGCCGCGCCTGAGGCATTCCACCGCCATCGTCGCGTGCCAGTGGTCCGGCACGCCGATCATCACGGCGTCGATCTGCTTGTCGAGCTTGTCCAGCATTTCGCGGTACTTGACGAAGTACGGCACGTTCGGATGGTGCTTGCGCATCCCCGACGACTTGCGTTCATCCACGTCGCAAAGGCCGATGATTTTCGCGCCCGCGCCCTTCAAGCCCCAAATGTCCGCGCCCGCGCGGCCACCCGTGCCGATCGCCGCCACGCATACCGTTTCGCTCGGCGGTGTCTGCCCGCTGCCGGCGATCAACCTGCGCGGAAGCACGCTGAATCCCGCCGCCGCGCCGGCCGCCACGAGAAAATCACGCCGCTTCAACTTGATGTTCTTTGCCTTCATCAGCCTCTTCTCCTTTTAAGCCATAGAAAAACGTTTCACGATCCGCCCCGAAAACCGAGCGTATTCATATAGAACATCATATCACCTTTCGGGAACGATTGCCATTCCAAAATCGTCTGAGGAAGTTGCGCAGTTTGCCATAATCAGTTTGCCATAATCACGGACACTCTCGAAAAACGATGGCGGCGTCCGTCCCCAACCCATTTGCCAAACGCTGGACACTGTGAGAAACTGGAGTCCTCTCCAGCGAAAAGCGCGTGAAGCCCGGCTGGGCCAAGGCCAACAGGCGTTCCGGCCGGAGACCGCGCAACGAACTCAAGGCCCGCACGCCGTGCGCGTCGGGCGAGGCCGTCATGGCGTGCGACGTGCCTCCCGGCGACGTGCAGGCGGACACCTTCGCGCCCGGCGGCGACGACCCGTCCGACAGCTTCTTCCGGATCCTGGACGCCACCGACAGGAAGACGCAGTGGACGGTGCCGTTCCGGAGGCTACTCGACGAAGGCGTCCCGTCCCCCAGACAGCTCTGGGCGTCTGGCCGCTTGTGCCCTTGGCGAAAATCCCCTTGTTCCTACGCCACAATGTCCCTGCGAAATGCTACAATAGCTGGCATTCCATGAACGACATCGAACTTCTTTCACCTGCGGGCTCGTTCGAGACCGCCCTCGCCGCGTTCGCGTCCGGCGCGGATGCCGTGTATCTAGGTTTGGACGCCTTTTCCGCGCGCGCGGAAGCGGTCAACTTCTCCGTCGCCGACCTGCGCAATCTCCTCGCCGTCGCCCGGCGAACGCCGGACGCGGCCAAACGGGTCTACGTCACGTTCAACACGGTCGTCGACGACGCCGATATCCCGAACGTCCTTGAAAAGCTCGCCATCCTGGAGGAATTGCGCCCCGACGGATTGATCGTCCAGGACCTCGGCGTGGCGCGGCTCGTCCGCCGCCACTTTCCCGCGCTCGCGCTCCACGCCTCCACGCAACTCGTCACACATAATCTCGAAGACGTTCTCGCACTGAAAGAACTCGGCTTCACGCGCGTCGTTCCCGCCCGCGAACTCACGCTGGCGGAAATCCGTTCGCTCATCCAACGCGCGGGTGACATGGAGTTCGAGATTTTCGTCCATGGGGCGCTCTGCTACTCGCTCTCCGGCCTCTGCCTCTTTTCGGCGATGGAACGCAACCGTTCCGGCAATCGCGGCCGTTGCGCCTACTGTTGCCGTCTGCCCTACGTGGACGCGACGGGCGAACGTTCGCTTCCCTTCTCCATGCGCGACCTGCGGCTCGACGAATCGCTCGACGCCATCCGCGACGCGGGTGTCGCTTCGCTCAAAATCGAGGGGCGCATGAAGTCGCCACTCTACGTGGCCTCCGTCACGAAACGCTACCGTGCCTTGCTCGACGGCGTTCCGCCCACCACGAGCCGCGCCGATCTCGAAACCGTCTTTTCACGCCGTACGACGACGCTCTATCTGAATGGACGCCCCAATGACGGTGCCCCGGATACCGTCATCGACCCAACCTCGCTCGGACACCTCGGTACGCCCATCGGCACGGTCAAACGCCTCACGAAAGACCGCGAGGGCCGTGTCTGGCTGCGTTTCCACACGAACCGCGCACTTGAAAAACACGACGGCCTCCAGTTCGCGACGCCAGGCGGCAAGCCCTACGGATTCGGCATTACGGATATGCGTCAGGCATTGGCCCGTACACCCGTATTCACCGTCCCGGCGAACACGGACGTCGAAATCCTCGTGCCGCACGGCGATGAACCCGATTCGTCTCTCCGCCCCGGCACGACGGTTTACTGCTCAGCTTCGAACGAAGTCAAACGCCGTTTCCCCATCCCCTCGTTCCGTCCGTCCGACATCGCGTTTGCTGGCCTCCCGGTCGACCTCACCGTCCGCTTGACGCCACACGGCCTCGTCCTCCGCGCACCGGCCTACGACGTAACGATCGAGCAGCCGCTCGCCCTCGCCCCCGCGCAGCAGCCCGAACGCACGGCGGACGCCGTTCGTAAGGCGTTGGGACGCCTGGGCGATACGGACTGGTCGCTCGGCACGTGTACGCTGGAAGACCCCGACCGTCTGTTCGTGCCGACGTCCGCGCTCAACACGGCGCGACGTGCACTCGTCGCCGAACTCGACCGCGTTCGCACCGAACGCCGCGCCACGAAAATCGCCGCGCTCGTCGATGAAGCCACCCGCGTCTCGCTCGCCCCCGTCGTACGGCCGTTCCGGACGGCCACGCTCAAGATCCGGCTCGACCAGCCTGTCCACGAACGTTTGGGCGATTTCGACGAACTCGTCCTTGCCATCGGTCATCAGGCGGGCCGCGACGTCGAACGGATTCTCCGCGACCGTTGTGAGGCGTTTCGCAACGCGGTGGAGGCAGACGGCGATCCCGCGCCAGCGATTCGTCTCGCGCTTCCCGTTTTCACACCCGAAGCCGATTTCAACGCCCTCCGCGCGACCGTGCGACATCTCGTGAAGGCCGGTTTCCTGAAATGGGAGGCGGCGGATTTGGCCACGCTGCGCGTTCTACGTGAACTCGGTCTGGACGACATCACGGCGGACTGGACGCTCTATGCGTTCAACCGCCCCGCGCTCGACGCTCTCGCCGAACGCGGTGTCACGCGCTGCGTGGCGTCCCCCGAAAACGCACCCACGAATATGGCGTTTCTCGCCGCCTCGGGATTCCCCGTCGAATTTCTGACGGAACAGGCGACGCCGCTCTTCCTGTCGCTCACGAAACCGGCCGCCGAGAATCCCGTCCTGTTCACGGGCATTCGGGACGAACGGTACGCGGTCTACAAGATCGACAATCTTTGGGTCACGACCCGCGCCGAACCCAGACGCTTCACGCCGCCGCCCGGCGCGTCCACGCGCCTCGACCGATCATGGGATCGCCCTTGAATTTCCATCGGACGAAAAGCTGACGTCCCGCACGACAAGTGTTCGATACCACAGGATGCGGCTTCGCGAACGTACGATGCATTCACCACGTCGTGACCACCGTCTCGCGGGCGGCGAACGCCTGTTTCAGGGGCGGACGGCCGGGTACGGCGATTTCAACGGTGACGGGCGCATTCGCGGTATTGACGGCAACAAACGTCGTTCGCCCCGCCACCGTCTTCGCCCACCAGCAAACGGGCGTCTGCGCGGCACCCACGCGGCCGGTTCGCACCACGCCGTCGGCCTCAATCACGGGACGGAGGGCACGAAGTTCCGCAAGAATCTTCACCAAATCCGCCCATCCGCGCGGCGTCTGCGCAACGGTAAAGTATTCGCGGGTCGAGGGCGCATACCACCACCACCAGATGCCATTGCAATTTTCGGGCAGGGCCAACATCGCGCATCCGCGCAGATAGTTGTAGTCCTTCGCGTACTTCGCGGGATCGGGCGTCAAGCCCTTGCGCCACAACTTGCCGAGTTCACCATCGTTGCTGTTCACGAGCAACGTAATGGGGGATTCCCAACCGCCCTTCAAGTAGCCGCGCTGTTCGTCGAGTGTCTGCACGACGCCGGCCGGATCGCCGTAGGCCTGGGTCCAGTGCGTATCCCACGTGCGACGATATTCGTTCATCGTCTTGTTCCACGTGGTCATGACGACGACGTGGTAGGGATCAAGCGCACGAATGAGGTCGGCGAACGCCGTCAGCATATCGGGCGAAACGAACTGATTGGTGATTTCCGGTTCATCGAACAGATACCAGCAGAAGAGCCCCGGATGCGCGGCGAGCGCACCCACGCGCCGTGCGAGCGGCGCAAAGTCGCCCGCAACGAGCGTCCTGCGGTTGAAGCCGATGAACGCGCGCAAACCGTCCGTCCGCCAACAGGCATCCAGATAGGCGGCGCACGCCACGTCGTCCGAACTGCCTTCCCAGCGGTAGGTGTGCACGACGTCAAAGCCCGCCGCGCGGACGGTCGGCATTTCCTTCACTGCGACTTCGTAGATGCCGAGCGGGAAGAACGGACGCCCCGCCACCGTGAACCGCCCTTGCACGTCGATTTTCGTATCATTCGCCGGCTTGGGCGCGTTGAGGAACCAAAACGCGCGTTCCGCACGATTACCGGCGGCGTCCACGGCCACAAGCGTGGCGTTCGTCAGACCCTGCGGCCAACCCGTCGCCGGCGCGGAAAAGAGGTAGACGTGCGTCCCGTCGGGTTCGGTCGACTGGCACGTCCCCGCCACGCCGAGGAAGGAAAGCGTCGGTCGACGCGCCCCCTCGTCTTTCACGCGAACCGTGAACGCCGCGTCCGGCGCCGTCACACGCGCGGCAGCCGTGAGAACCTGCGGCGGCAACGTGTCGCGATCTTTCGGCACGGTGACCGTAAACGATTGCGGCGGCACATCGTGCGCCACGCCATTCGCGCCGACGCGCCAGAACCAACGTCCCTCGTCGAGCGGCTCCGTCAACTGAAATTCCGGCAACCCGCCCGCATCGTACGTCTTCACCTGTCCCGCCGGGAACGCGGCGTCACGCGACAGTTCAAGACTATAACGGCGGATACCGCGCCGCAACTGCCAACGGAACTGCGGCGTGTTGGACGCAAGGGCTGCCCCATCGGCCGGCGCGAGCCGATTGATCGAGAGGATGCACCGCTCGAACACGACATCATCGAACCAGGCACGGCCCGTACCACGCAATGTCAGGAAGAGCGTCGCGTATCCGGCATCCGCCGGCGCTGTCACCCAACCCGTGCGCGCGCGCTTCCAGTCGGACGTCCCATAGCGCCCCGTCGCATATTCGCCGGCTTGCATCCACTTCCCGGCCTTGTCGCACCATTCCACAATCACGCCCGCGCCAACGGAAGACTTGCCATCGATTTTCGCGTCCACGACATCCTCCGTCCGGACGAACGCGCCGAGACGGTACTGCGCACCGCCCACGACGGGGATCTGGCGCGTCACATAGACACCATCGCCCGCCGCGCCCGTGACGGACAGACAGAGACTCTTCGCCCCCGTGTGCGCCGTCGCATCGACACGCGCATTACGGGGCAACGACCAGCCCGTCGTCCCAGATTCAAAACCCGGGTTGTCGAACGGCACGGGGCGTTCCACGTCCTGCGTCGTGTTCCCCTGCGCCACCGCCGCACCCGCGCAGATGGCGACGCCCATTGCAACCGCCAGTCCGCGCACCCAATTCACCTGCATTCCGTTTGTCCGCATCGTATCCGCCTCCGTTTTCAGTTCAACTCAATCGGCAACCCTGTCGATCAAAACCATCTTACTGTTTCCGCTGGGCGCGGCGATAGGCCGCCAAGCCGCCGGCGGCAATCAGCTCCTGCATGAACGGCGGGAACGGTTCGCCCTGGAACGTCCGTCCCGTCGTCACATCGACGATCGCGCCCGTGTCGAAATCGACGGACACCTCGTCGCCGGCGGCAATCGCCTCGGCGGCTTCGGGGCATTCGAGGATGGGCAGACCGATGTTGAGCGCGTTGCGGTAGAAGATCCGCGCGAACGTGGCCGCGATCACACAGGCGACGCCGCACGTCTTGATGGCGAGCGGCGCGTGTTCACGCGAACTGCCGCAGCCAAAGTTCTTGCCCGCGACCATGATTTCGCCCGGCTTCACCGTGGCGGCGAAGGAGGCGTCGATATCCTCCATGCAGTGCTTCGCGAGTTCCTTCGCGTCGGGCGTGTTCAGATAGCGGGCGGGGATGATGACGTCCGTATCCACGTTGTCGCCGTATTTGTAGGTCTTTCCCTGGACTTTCATGAACGTGTTCCTTCTTAGATGTTCTGGGCCTGCGGACGGATTTCCTCCGGCGACGCGAGGCGGCCGAGGACGGCCGACGCGGCGGCGACGGCGGGCGACGCAAGGTAGATTTCGGATTCAACGTGGCCCATGCGCCCGACGAAGTTGCGGTTCGTCGTAGCCACGCACTTCTCGCCCTTCGCGAGAATGCCCATGTACCCGCCCAGGCACGGCCCGCACGTCGGCGTGGAGACAACGCAACCGGCTTCGGCGAACTGCTTCAGATAGCCGGCCTCCAACGCCTCCACCCAAATGCGCTGGGTCGCAGGAATGACGATACAACGAATACCGGGCGCGACGACGTGGCCCTTCATCACCTCGGCGGCGACACGCAGGTCGCTGATGCGACCGTTCGTGCAGGACCCGATGACGACCTGATCGATGGGCAAGTCGCCCACTTCGTCGATCGTCTTCGTGTTTTCGGGCAGATGCGGGAACGCGACCGTCGGCTTCAACGCGGCGAGGTCGATTTCAATCGTACGTTCGTAGACGGCATCCGGATCCGGTGCGTAGATCTTCGGCTTCTTCGCGCCATGCGCCTTCAAATAGTCGAGGCAGAGGTCGTCCACGGGGAAGATGCCGTTCTTCGCGCCGGCCTCGATGGCCATGTTGGCGATCGTGAAACGGTCGTCCATCGACAGGTTCGCAATGCCGTCGCCCGTAAATTCAAGCGACTGGTAGCGCGCGCCGTCCACGCCGATCAGGCCGATCAGGTGGAGGATGAGGTCTTTGCCGGACACCCATGTGCGCGGCTTGCCCGTGACGACCACCTTGATGGCGCTCGGCACTTTGAACCACGTCTCACCCGCCGCCATGCCGGCCGCCATGTCCGTCGAACCCACGCCGGTGGAGAACGCGCCGACCGCGCCGTAGGTGCAGGTATGGCTGTCCGCGCCGATGATGCAGTCGCCCGCCGTCACAAGCCCCTTCTCCGGCAACAGGGCGTGTTCAACACCGCAGTCGTGCCCGACCTCGAAGTAGTTCACGATCTCCTGTTGTTTCGCGAACGTACGCATCGTGGCGCACTGCGTGGCGGCCTTGATGTCCTTGTTCGGCGCGAAATGATCCGGCACGAGCGCGATCTTCGACTTGTCGAAGACTTTTTCGCAACCAAAACTCGGAAACACGCCGATGGCGACCGGCGTCGTAATGTCGTTGCCCAGCACGAGATCCAGCTTCGCCATGATCAGCTCGCCGGCGTGGACTTCGTCCTTCCCCGCGTGCGCCGCGAGGATTTTCTGTGTCATCGTCATTGCCATGGAATTTCTCTTCCTTCTTCTTGATCGTCTCAATCGATTTTGTCCGTATGGCCGCCCGACAGCATATCGCTGGCATCGGAAGCGACCTCTTCGTACGTCTGCTGCACGAGGGACGCCGCGCCCGTGCCGAGCGACGACGTGGCGCCCAGCATATTGTTGACGGCGTCCAGCGTCGCAAGGATAGATCCCTCGATGATGTCCGTCGACACGCCCAGGCCGCGGTAGACGCCCGTCTTGTCGCAGATCTTCACCTTGACTTCACCCAGTGCGTCGCGGCTTTCCGTCACGGCGCTGATCTGGTAGTCCAGCAACTTGAACTCGTGCTTGGCGATCTTCTCGACCGCGCGGATGCAAGCGAACACGGGTCCCGTGCCGTAGGCCGTTTCGGTCACTTCCTTCTTGCCCTTCTCCAGCGTCACACAGGCGGTGGAGTACATCTTGTTGCTGCTCGACACGACGTAGTTCTTCAGCGTCCAGTCGTTCTCGCCGACCTTGTGATGGCCCAGCGCCGCCTCGACGAGCGCCACGACGTCGCGGTCTTCGATGTGCTTCTTGCGGTCGGCCAGCACCTTGAAGTCGGCAAAGAGCCGGTCCAGCGTCTCCTTCGGCAGCTTGTAGCCGAACGCCTCCACGCGCGCGGTGAACGCATGTTGCCCGGAATGCTTGCCCAGCACGAGTTCCGTTTTCTTCACGCCGACAGATTCCGGCGTCATGATCTCGTACGTCTTGACGTTCGCCATCACGCCGTGCTGGTGAATGCCGGACTCATGCGCGAAAGCGTTTTCGCCGACGATGGACTTGTTCGGCGCGATTTTCACACCCGTGATCGAGGACAGCAGTTTGGCCGTCTTGGCGATTTCCTCCGTCTTGATCCGGGAGGTGAGGCCATAGACGTCCGCCCGCGTCCGCAGGTTCATCGCGATTTCCTCCAACGCCGCGTTGCCCGCGCGTTCGCCGATGCCGCAAATGCAGCACTCCGCCTGGCGGGCGCCGGCCTGGATGCCCGCGAGCGTATTGGCGACGGCGAGCCCCAAATCGTCGTGGCAGTGCATCGAGACGACCGCCTGGTCGATGTTCGGCACACGGTTCATCACGTTCGCAACCATGTCGTAGATTTCCTTCGGCGTCGCGTAGCCGACGGTATCGGGCAGGTTGACCGTGGTGGCGCCAGCCTTAATCACGGCCTCCACCACCTGGCACATGTAGTCGCGATCCGTGCGCGAGGCGTCCTCCAACGAAAACTCGATGTTGTCGCAGAGATTGCGGGCGTACTTCACCGCGTCGACGGCCCGCGCCAGCGCGGCCTCGCGCGTCATCTTCAGTTTGTACTGCAAGTGGAGGTCGCTCGTCGCCAAGAACGTGTGGATACGCGGATGCGCCGCGCCCTTCACGGCCGCATAGGCCGCATCGATGTCCTTCACGAGCGCACGGCACAGCGACGCCACCACCATCTCCTTCACGGAACCGGCAATCTGCTTGACGGACTCGAAATCGCCGGGCGAGGCGATGGCAAAACCGGCCTCAAGGACGTCGACGCCCAGCGCTTCGAGCTGACGCGCCATGCGTACTTTTTCCTCGATGTTCATCGAGTAGCCCGGCGCCTGCTCGCCATCGCGCAGCGTCGTATCGAAGAATCTTACTTTGCCGTCCATTTTCCTTGCTCCTGTTCTTTCTGCCTGCCTTCATCTGGCCGCGCAAACAAAAAACGACCTCGCACGTGCTGCGGGGCCGTTTTGCCGTTCTACCAGATCTTCATGTCGACCTTTGAACTCAACAACAGACGCCCGCGCCGCCCCCCAGAAGGAGGAGGTCAAGTCCGAAGTTCAACTCAAGGTTCGTTTTCATCGTTTTCAATGCCCCACTCTTCGGGGTGAGAAAGAGTTTAGCAAAACAGCCCCCCGTCCGTCAACGCGCAAATGATTCGAGCAGCACGCGCTTGCGGGGATTGTCCGCCGAAGGACGGGGGCGACCGCGCTCGGCCGGCGTTGCCTCGTGCTCGATGCTCCAGCCATTCCATTCGCGGAACGCATGGTACGACCAGTCCCAACCATACTCGTCAAATACCGAAATGCAATCGCGCAGATAATCCGCCGCCCCCTCGCCCCAGACGATCGCCGAAAACTCGCCCATGTAGATACGCGCCCCATGGCGTTGCTGAAATTCGCGCACGGGTGCAAGCGTCTTGCGAATCAGATCGATGTTCCAGCCCTTCGCCGCGTCGGGATAGACCGTCGCGGGAGCGTTTTTATCAAACACGCCCTGATGCGTGAATTCCATCGGCACGTACATATGTGCCTGATAGATGACGTTCGTGAGCGCAAGCGGCATCATGAACGCGAACGCGGAGGCTGCATCGTAGTGATTCGATTCAATGATGATCGGCGTCTCCGGATCGATGGCGCGAATGGCCTCCGCCGCACGACTCTGGATCGACCAGTAGTCGCACCCCGGCAGAGCAGTGTGCGCCTGTTGCGGTTCGTTGACAAGATCGAACCCGAAAATCTCCGGGCGCCCTCGGAAGCGCGTGGCGATTTTCCGCCATGTGGCAATAAAATGGTCGGCGTACTTCGTGTCGTGGCACATCGCGAGATCATAGTTCGCGTCGCGCGCACCCGGCGCGGCATGGAGGTCGACAACGATTTTGATGCCGTACTTCTTCGCCCACGCGAGATGGTTCTCCAGATCATCCAGGCAACTGTCGATGTAGCGGTCGTAGTCCGCCAGATCGCGGTTGCCGCCGGGCGTGTTCCAATCGCGCGACATCTGGAAACGCGCCAACGTCACGCCCCAGGCGTGGAGGTCTTTGAAGTCGGATTCCTTCATACCGTGGCCGAGCATCACGCCCTTGTGGACGGGCAGATCCCGGACATGCGGCGTGTAGGCGCAACGCACCGTTTCGTTCGTCGTCGGCCACAGCGGCGGCCGTTCGCGCACCACCATCGTGGAGAGGTCGAACTCAACGCGACCGCCACCACCTTGCAACCCCAACGTGAACTGCCCCGCGTCTCGCCCCGTCGTCCCGTCGCGAGAAAACGTCGCGTCCGTCAAGACAACCGTCTGCCAAGGAAACGTCCCCGATATCTGTCTCGCGCCCGGGTAGACGTTCTGCCCCGTCTGTCGATCGCGGTAGGTGGCCATAAACTTGAATCCCAACCACCCCGGCGTGGGTTTCGTGAGGTTGAACCCACGCGCCTTGATGGTGGCCTCGAACGGACGGGAACCGAATTTCGAGAAATCGTACGGCAACGTTGCCGCGCCGCTATCCGGCCGATCGACGGGGATGTCCACTACAACCACGTCGCCTGTGCGCGTCGTGTAGCGCCCGAGCTTCCAGTCCGCCGACGCGAAGCCGCGCTCGCACACGGCCGCACCGCCCGCCAACGCGACAACCGTGCATCCCAGTAGCAGAACACCCTTCATCGACCATCTCCCGACAATTAATTGCTGCCCGACTCAACAACCCGTTGGTAACGACGCCCGTCATACGAGATTTCGTCGCCACGACAGAGCCACTTCGTCAGTTCACGAATTTCGCCCTCCGACCCGGCGTTCGGCATGGCAATCTTGGCGACATGGCCATCTGCAAACGCGACATGCGCCATGTACTTTTTGCCGGACTTGTGGTTAAAGCCGATCGACTCAGGCGCACTCGCGTAGCCGTTGTCATAATCCAAAATCGGATCGAGAATTTTCGTACCCGTTCCACCATTCAGTACGGGGGAGGCCTGCGCCGTACCCTCAATGGTCAGAAAAGGAATCTCCGCAAACAACAACCGCCGATCCGGCGCGGACACAGTGCCGTATTCCTTAGCGTTTCCGGCACCCGACACGAGCGCTTGCTGCAACCGGTCGTAACCAAAGTAGGAGTTCATCATATAACTCCACTGGGGTACGAATGCGCCGTTCTCGGCCTTGCGGCAAAGTTCCAAGTGGGACGGACATGTGTAAGTTGCGTGCGACTTGCCCGTGTAAGCCCAAATGGCACCGTTCGTCAAGGCGAAAAGGCTCTTGGTCAAATCCGTTTCGGACAACGTGGGAAGCGCACAACTGCCCCGCATACTCGACGAGGCCTGATGCGACTTGTTGTACTTCCCTTGGCTCAACCATGAAACCCAGCCGGGATGTTCCGTGTAGACCATCCCTCCGCGACTCCCCGACGAAGCGACAACCGACTCAACCGATCCCGCATGGGGATACCAGCCCACGGCCATGCCGTAGTTCTGGACGGCCGTGGCCAACCCACGCATATTCGTCATGCATTTCGCCGCACGCGCAGATTCCGTTGAACCGCTGAATCCGACGAACGCGACCGTCATCAGAATGCCGATAATGCCGATGACGACCAGTAATTCAATCAGCGTAAACCCCTGGGCGGATTTGCTCTTCATGGATGCTCTCTCTTTCGTTTCGAGTCTACACTTCGCGTCAGTCGCCCATCGCCTTGAACTCGTCCAGCTGACGCTTCGCACAGTTGGTCGTCACCGTCTGCGCCCCACGCTCGAACGCGAGCAACGACGTCATGAGGTTGTCGACCGTCCAGACGTGGAACTCATAACCCGCGTCACGAATCGTCTTGATGAACGCCGCCGTGACGACCTTCGGATCGAACAGCATGTCCACGCCGTCTGCGCCCGTCTCCTTCAGCGCTTTCAGAACATCGCCCGTCGTGACAGCGGGCGTCGTCGGCTTCCAACCCCTCCGCGAACCCGTAAGCCAGAAGACCTTGTATTCGGGCATCTGTTCCTTGAGCGCCTTGCAACTCGCCGCATTGAAGGAGATGAAGAGGGTGTTCTTCGGCGTCGCTTTCGTCTGCTTCGCGAAAATCTCCTTGATGTACGGCACAATTTCCGGACCCGGCTTCACCTCGACGTAGATCTGACGACCGTCCACCGCGAGTTCAAGGAGTTCGGAAAGGAGCGCCGGGCGCGTGGGGGAGAACTTCGTCCCCTTCCACTTGCCCCACCCACCGACATCGACTTTTGAAATTTCGTCCGCCCAGCTCGCCTCCGAACATTTCTTCTTGCACGCGCCGGCCGTCGTCCGCGTCAGATCCGAGTCGTGGAACGTGAAGACCCGTTTGTCCGCCGACAGATAGATGTCGCACTCGAACCCGAACCCGCGCTCGACGGCCATCTTGTAGGCCGGCAGCGTGTTCTCCGGCGCGTCATGCGATTCGCCGCGATGCGCAATGAACGTGTCGTACGCCGGACCGGCCGCATACGCCCCGGCCGCCAACGCGACCACCGCCACAAAACCAAACAACGTCTTCATGTTTCTATTCCTTTCTTCGCCCATCAACATCGGGCATACTATTAAAAATCGTTCATGTAACAACTTACTGTCCGTTCATTATACCATAAAACGCATCAGACGAAAGGACGTCTCAAGGAAGTTGCAATATCTCGTGGCAAGGAGAGACCGCATATGACTACCATTCACGTCTTGCCAAAACGGTTTGAAGATTTCCTGCGCCACTTGGGTTGCAATCCGCCCGAGGTCTGTGGAGGAAAAAAAAATGACATAATGGTGGGCGATGAGGGACTCGAACCCCCGACCTTGACCGTGTAAAGGTCCTGCTCCAACCAACTGAGCTAATCGCCCGACGAACGCCACGAACGGCGAAAACGTCTCAAAGACGTCTCATAGTATACCATAAAATTCTTCGTTGTGGTTAAACCGAATCCTCCTCGGGACGTTGTTGGTCGATGGGTTTTGTGTTATAATCCGCCGCATGATGAATGCGATGCGACGCATGAAAACAGTGTTGTTCTTGTATGCCCACGACAAACCGTCCGTCAACGGAAAGATGGCCGGCGTCTACGCCTACGCGCAGAGCCGGGACTGGTCTGTGCAGACGATTGAAAGCCGCCTGACGCCAAAGAAGACGCGCGATCTTCTCGCGTTCTGGAATCCGGCTGGCGCAATCGTCGAATGTGGCGGCGGCGCGAACCAGATCGCCCCCAATCTTTTTGGAAACGTGCCTGTCGTGTTTTTGGACCGCAATCCCAAAACACTGCGTACCCCCGCGTTTTGCGTCAAGCACGATTCAACGGCGACGACGCACCTTGCCACGCGCGAACTCCTTTCCTCCGGTCCGCTCGCATCGTACGCCTACGTGCCTTGGCCAAAACCGCGTTTCTGGAGCGACGAGCGTGTCGCGGCGTTCGACGCCGCCCTCCGTCTCAACGGACACCGCTGTGTACGGTTCACCGAGTCCGTAGACGAAAAAGGCCTGACCACGCTCCATGCCCGTCTGGGCGCATGGCTCGCCGCGCTGCCCAAGCCCGTCGGCGTCTTCGCAGCCAACGATTTCATGGCCGCGCAAACACTGGCGGCGGCCGCTCGTTTCGGCATCGCGGTACCGGACGAGGCGGTTGTCGTAGGTGTGGACAACAACGAACTGCTGTGCGAAAACACGCACCCCAGCCTCTCCAGTGTCATGCCCGACTTCCGGACGGCCGGCTATCGCGCCGCCGAAATGCTGGATGCGCTCATCGCCGCGCCCAACCAGCGTCCGTACACCACCACTTTCGGCCCTTTGCGTCTCGTCCGCCGCGCCTCGTCGAACCGTGCCGTACGCGGCGACCCGTTCGTCCAACAGGCGCTCGATCAAATCCGCCGCGACGCCTGCAACGGCCTCGCCGCACGGGACGTTCTCGCCCACTTTCCCTGTTCCCGTCGAATGGCGGAAATTCGCTTCCGCCGCCTCACAGGACATTCGGTTCTCGACGAAATCCAATCCGTCCGCCGCGCAAAGGCCATGGAATTGCTGCAAGACCCTACGCTCAGCCGGACGGCGGTCGCCAATTTCTGCGGCTACTCCTCCGCAAACGCGCTGATGACCTTCCTGCGCCGCGACGCCGCCGACCACCCGTCGTGACGGTCACGTCAAATCCAACGTTTGGGTAAAACCCGACGGAACGTCCTCCGAACGATGCGCCACACAAATCGCCGCACACGTCCGATGGACGCCCAACCAGGCGGAAACGCGCCGCTTCAACGCACGCGCGGACGGTTCATCCAGATTGAGACACGGCTCGTCCAAGATCAGCAAATCGGGTTTCTGCGCCAAGGCGTCTTCCAGCAACTCGAACGGCGAACGCCCCGTACAGGCCTGTTGTTCGGGCGACACCATGCCGATACGGGCGCGAATCTCCGCCAACGCGACGCCCGGCGTTCCGCGACGATGTCCGAACACCGTCACGTCGTTCGCATAGGCTAGCGGGCTGTCGCCCACGATGAGCGCCATGAGCGTCGTTTTCCCGCTGCCGTTCGCGCCGCGCAGCACCCAACGCTCGCCCCGCCGAACCGTCCACGAAAAATGGTCGAAGAGCTTCCGTCGGCCAAACGAGATGCACACGTCACGAAACACCACGACGGGCGGCACGTCCGTGCGCGTACGGCTCGAACACGCCGATCCAGTCATGCGCGACACGACGGGCGACGGGACGCGGACGGGCGCGGCGGATGACACCGCGTCTGGCGGACACGTCTTGCGAATGCGCCCTTGCGCCACAACCATCACATCGGTGACACAGGACGGAATTTCATCCGCATGGCGCACGTTGATGAGCAAAGAAACACCTCGCGCCGCCAACGCCGTACACACGGCTTTCATCTGTTCGCGGCGTTCAGGGTCAAGTCCCGCACACGGATCGTCCAGCACGAGCAGACGCGGATTCGCAAGAATCGCCCGCGCCAGAAGGACGCGCCGGTTTTCGCCATTGGAAAGCGCCAACACCGGACGCTCAAGCAACGCCGTCAGATTCAGCAGTCGCACGATTTTCCGATAGGACGTACGGTAGACACGACGTTCGTCACGTAGCGGCCGGCCCACCTCAAACGGATTGACGTCGAACACACGGTTGAACGACAGAAATTCCGCCACCTCTTCACCCGGACCAGCCTCATCCTCAATCGAATGGTAACGAGCCTGCAGAAAACCCGTCTTCTGCGCCACGGCGCTTTGCTGGGAGAAGGAGACGAATCGGACACGGTCGACGAGCGCGGCGTCCATCTCCAGCTGAACACCGGCGGGCGGCGGCACACCCGCACCGATCCACGCACACAGGGCGGCTTTCGCGGCACCGTCCGCCCCCGTCATCGCCCACTGCTGCCCCGGCAGGAACGCCCAACGATTCCGTGCAAAAAGCCCCGTCCGCCCACCCGTCAGACGTACGAGCGGCGAAACGGTCTGCGGCGCGTCGGACACGGCGTCACGCCTCCGTCGGCGCGGGCGCAGGTTCGTCCGCAGACGGCGCAACGTCCGTCCCGGCCTCCACCGCCGCCGACTCGTCCGCCTCCGGCTCAGCTTCCACAACGGACAGGGAGACAAGTTTCGCGCCTTCGGTCAGACGCACGAGACGGACGCCCATGCCACCCCGACCCACAACCGTGATGTCCACCACGCGCTGGCGGACCATCAACCCGTCGGAGGTGATCGAGATGATCGACTCGTCGTCGCGCACGGCGTGGGCGGCCACCACATGGCCGTTGCGATCCGCGCCCTTGATGGCCGTCACGCCCATGCCGCCACGGTGCTTCGTCTCGTAGGCGCTGAATTCCGTCCGTTTACCGAAACCGTTTTCCGTTGCCACAAGAAGCGTCTTCGCGTCGTCCACGACGTCAAGCGAACAAACCTGGTCGTCCGTGCGCAAATTGATGCCGCGCACACCCGTTGCACTGCGGCCCATCCGCCGGACTTCATTTGAATTGAAGCGCGTGCCGATACCGTTGCGCGTGATCATGATCACGTCCTGCCCTGGTTCGACGAGACGGACTTCGACTAGCGCGTCGCCTTCGTCGATATTGATGGCACGGATGCCGTTGCGGTTGACGTTCTTGAAATCGCCCAGCAACGTCTTCTTCACCGTGCCGTTCTGCGTGGCGAACATCACGTCCACATCACCCTCGAACGAACGGATGGGCAGCAGACGCAACACCTGTTCGCCCGGCTGGAGGTTGAGGAAGTTCACGAGCGGCCGACCGAAACTCGTCCGTGGCGCTTCGGGGATTTCGTAGGCGTCCTTCAAGAAGAGACGTCCCGTGTTCGTGAAGAACATGAGCGAATCGTGCGTCTCGGCCACGAAGACGAGACGCAGGAAATCCTCCTCCTTAAGCTGGGCGCCTTTGATGCCACGCCCGCCGCGATTCTGCTCCTTGTACTCCGTCAGCGGAACACGCTTCACGTAGCCGCGATTCGAGAGCGTGATCACACACGGCTCGTCAGCAATCAAATCCTTGATGGCGATTTCGTCGGGATCCTGCGTGATCTCCGTCCGCCGCCGGCCGTCTTTGCCGTTCGCGAACTTCTCCTTCAGCATCGCGAGATCGTCCTTGATGATCTGATAGACGCGCCCCGCGTCGGCGAGAATCGCCTGCAGATCCGCAATGACGGCCAACAACGCGGCAAGTTCCGCTTCAAGCTTTTCGCGTTCGAGACCCGTCAACTGATAGAGGCGCATGTCGAGAATCGCGTTCACCTGGACGTCGGTGAACTGGTAGGCCTCCTGCAATTTCGTCTTCGCCTCCTCGCGGTTCTTCGAAGCGCGGATGATCTTCACGACATCGTCCAGATTTGCGATGGCAATCAGCAGGCCGTCGAGAATGTGCCGGCGGGCTTCGGCCTTGCGCAGTTCAAAGCGCGTCCGGCGGGTGATGACCTCGAACCGGTGGTTCACGTAGCAACGGAAGAAATCCTTGAGCGTGAGGATTTTCGGACGCCCCTGATCGATCGCGAGCATGTTCGCGCCGAACGTCGTCTGGAGTTCCGTGTGCTTGTAGAGTTTGTTGAGAACAATCTGCGGCATCGCGTCACGCTTGAGTTCGACGACCACACGGATGTCCTCGGACGATTCGTCGCGAATGTCGGACACGCCTTCGATGACCTTCTCCTTGACGAGTTCGGCCATGTGCTTGATCATCTCGGACTTGTTCACCTCGTACGGAATCTCGGTGATGACAATCCGCTGGCGATCGCCCTTCCACTCCTGAATCTCCGCCTTGCCGCGCACACGAATCTGCCCACGCCCGTTCTTGTACATCGCCTGGATGCCGTTCATGCCGCAGATCTGCGCACCCGTCGGGAAGTCCGGCCCCTTCACGAACATCATCAAGTCGTCAATCGTGCAATCGCGATGATCCACGTAGTAGGAAATGCCGTCGCAAAGTTCGCCAAGGTTGTGCGGCGGAATGTTCGTGGCCATGCCCACGGCGATACCGGAAGAACCGTTCAACAACAAGTTGGGCAACTTCGCCGGCAGGACGGACGGTTCGTCCAGCGTCTCGTCGAAGTTCGGCATCATGTCCACGGTGTCTTTTTCGAGATCGGCCAGCATCTCGTCCGTAATGCGCTGCATCCGGACTTCCGTGTAGCGCATGGCAGCCGCGCCGTCGCCGTCAATCGAGCCGAAGTTGCCGTGACCGTCCACGAGCGGAACGCGCAACGAAAACGACTGGGCCATGCGCACGATCGTTTCGTACACCGCCGAATCGCCGTGCGGGTGGTACTTACCGATGACGTCGCCGACGATACGCGCGGACTTCAAGTGCTTCTTGTTGTACACGTTGTCGTTCATGTACATCGAATAGAGACACCGCCGATGGACGGGCTTGAGACCGTCGCGCACATCGGGCAAAGCACGGCCGACAATCACCGACATCGAGTATTCGATGTAGTCCCGCGACATCTCCTCCTGGATGTCCACGTCTTCCAGAATCCCGCCCGTCGCCCCCGGGGTTTCAAGGGGCTTTTCGTCCATCTTTTCTTCGTCGCTCATCGAATGCTCGTTCTCACTAGTTCCGTACTTTTAGGTGCTGAAAGATTATAGCATTTCCACGGAGAAAAAGGGACGAAGAAATACTCAGAATACATTCG
>CAYZYQ010000044.1:0-23157 GCA_964482645.1 uncultured Lentisphaeraceae bacterium
CTGCAAGGTCGTCCGGCGTAGCGGGCCTGGCAAAACCGTCCGGAGTACCCTTGTTTCAGATTTTCCGGGATGGTGTTGTTGCTTTCGCCACTGGGAGTTTCGGAGGCTTGGAGACGCGCGGTCATTCCGCAATTTTCCCCGAACTCCGAGACTCCCAAAACTCCCATAACGAAAGCAACGAACTTTCGCGCTAGCATGATACAACTTGACCGACGATGTTGAATGCTTTCGTCTTGGTGAGGATGGTTATGAGGTGGACAAACACTCCGAATTCAAGAACGCTACCAAAATCTATCCCGTGTCAAGACGGTCAAGGTGAGTGTCTGTGTCATGAAAGGAGAAGCGATGAGGGTAGGTATTTTTCTGACAGTGTGTCTCGCACTGTCTTGTAGCGCATTTCGAGTCACCAAAGATCATGGCTACGGTATCATGACATTCGAGAATTCCAAGACAGGAGAACGTGGATTATCGGTGGCCGGCGGAAACTTCTGGGTGCGAAGTCGTTCGATTGGCACAAGCGCGAATGATTATGTCTTTGGCGACGATGAAATCGACTATGCCCACGTGGAGAAATCGAAAGCCGGATTCCTTGTTGGCATCGACACGTACATGGAACTGAATATGGATCAGAACGGGAACGCCAAGCACTTGAATGTCATTTTGCGACGGCGCAGATAGAGAGTTGGTGGGGCTTGGAATTTTTCATCTCCGAAATTCCCGGCGGCGAAAGCAATGTCTTCGGCGCGACATCCTGTCGTGCTGTGTTTTTGTCGATAACCCATCGCATAACACTTGCCTAACAAAGAAATGATATACTAATCACATTGTTGAATTGAACAAACTAAGGCAAACAACCATGCAAGAAGAGATCCTGCTTGAAGTCAAAGGCCTGAAGAAGAACTTCGGGGACTTTCCGGCGGTGAAGGGAATATCCTTCGCCGTGAAGAAAGGCGAGGTGTTGGGATTCCTGGGGCCGAACGGCGCTGGTAAATCGACCACGATGCGTATGATTACCGGGTTCATCCCGCCCACCGAGGGCACGGCCGTCATTTGCGGGCACGACATCGTGTCCGACCCGATTGGGGCCAAGGCGAGTTTCGGCTATCTGCCGGAAGCCGCGCCCAGCTACCGGGCGATGACCGTGACGGACTTCCTCACGTTCATTGCGAAGATTCGCGGTTACACGGGTGCGGAGGTTGGCCGTCGTGTCGAGGCCGCCATTCAGGAAGCGAATCTCACGAAGGTCGTCAACCAGACGATCGAGACGCTGTCCAAGGGCTATCGCCAGCGCACGTGTTTCGCGCAGGCCATTCTGCACGATCCGCAGGTGCTGATCATGGATGAACCGACGGATGGTTTGGATCCGAATCAGAAGCGCGAAGTGCGCAATTTGATCAAGGCCATGGCCGCCAAGGGCAAGGCGATTATCATCTCCACGCATATTCTGGAGGAAGTGGACGCTGTTTGCACGCGCGCGATCATCATCGCCGGCGGTGAAATCAAAGCCAACGGGACGCCGGCCGAACTGCGGGCGCACGATCCGAGCGGCAAGGGCGACCTTGCGGGCGCCTTCTATCACCTCACCATGGATCAGGAGGGCAAATAACCATGTGTCCTTGCGGTAAAATCAAGACAGTCTTCGCCCGCGAATTCAAAAGTTATTTTGATTCGCCCGTGGCGTACGTGTTCCTCGTGGCGTTCCTCGTGCTCGCCGGCTTTTTGACGTTCGGCGTGGCGATGTTCTACGAGCGTCGTCAGGCGGACTTGACGCCGTTCTTCTTTTGGCATCCGTGGATGTACCTGCTGCTGGTGCCGGCCGCCACGATGGGTTCGTGGGCGGAGGAGCGGCGCAACGGCACGATTGAACTGTTGTTGACCCTGCCTGTCACCCTCTGGGAAGCGCTCGTCGGCAAGTTCCTCGCCGCGTGGGCGTTCATCGGCATTGGTTTGGCGCTCACGTTCCCGGTCGTGGTCACGGCCGCGTGGCTCGGGCAGCCGGACTTTGGCGCGGTGTTCTGCGGCTATCTGGGGAGTTTCCTGCTCGCCGGCGCCGCGACGGCGATTGGCGTCTTCGCTTCGTCGCTCTCGCGCAGCCAGGTGATCGGTTTCGTCATTGCGTTGGCCGTGACGTTCCTGATGTTGATCATCGGTTTCGACCCTGTGGTGAACGCGGTTGCCAATTGGGGCGTCCCGTCGGGCGTCGTCAACGCCGTGGCGTCTTGTTCGCTCCTTTCGCACTTCGACGCGATGCGGCGCGGCATGATCGATTTCGCCGACATTGGCTATTACGTGGGCGTGATGGCGTTCATGCTGACCGCCGCGCAGGTCGTCACCGACAGCCGTAAGGCCTCCTGATAGGAAGGATTTGAGAAAATGAACAAGAAACTCAACGGAATCATCGGTCTCGTTGCCGTCGCCGCAATCGTCGGCGCGGCCAACCTGATCCTCTCCAGTCTGCCGCTGCGTGTCGACATGACGGGCGAACGTCTCTACACGCTCTCGAACGGTTCCAAGGCCGTCCTCGGCAAACTCGAAAACGATGTCACGCTCAAGTTCTACTTCAGCACGTCGTCGGCCGACATGCCGATGCCGCTGAAGACGTATGCGCAGCAGGTGCAGAACCTCCTCAAGGAATACGAACGCGCCGGCAACGGCCACCTCGTCCTTGAAGCGTACGATCCGAAGCCGGATTCCGACGCGGAGGAATGGGCGCAGCGCTACGGCGTGGAGCCGCAGAACGTCAACCCGTTCGGCCAGCCCGTCTACTTCGGCCTTGTGGCCGTGTGCGGCGACCGCGAGGAAACGCTGGCGCGGTTCAGTCCGAAGACCGAATCGACGCTTGAATACGACGTTACGCGCCTCGTCACGCGCGTCGCCTGGCCGGAACGTCCGGTCGTCGGCGTGATGACGTCCATTCCGGGCGTTCTCGGACAGGCGATGAACCCGATGATGCAGATGCAGCGTCAGAAGCCGCCGCAAGGCTGGGCCGCGTTTACGGAACTCAAGAAGGACTACGACGTTCGCGAAATTCCGACGACGGCGGAGACGATCGACGCCGACGTGAAGGCGCTCATCGTTCTTCACGCGAAGGATCTCAACGAAAAGGCTCTCTTCGCCATCGACCAGTTCGTCATTCGCGGCGGCCGTCTGATCGCCTGTGTAGATCCGTTCTCGGTCATGGACATGATCGCGCAGCGCCAGCAGCAGAATCCGATGATGATGCAGATGGGCGGGCAGGACGGTCCCTCCACGCTCGGCAAGTTGTTCGACGCCTGGGGCGTTTCGTTCGATACGTCGAAAATCGTCGCGGACCTCGCGGCGGCCACGAAGCTCAACGCGGGCAACGGCCGCGCCGAAGAGAATCCGGCGTTCCTCTCCCTCGGTGCGAAGAATGTCGACAAGAAGGACATCCTCGTTTCCGACCTCACGCAGGTCATGTTCCCGTTTGCGGGCGCGTTCTCCTTCACGGGCAAGGACGGCCTGACGTTCGAGCCGCTGATCCAGTCGTCTGAAGCGGACGCCTGTCTCGTCGATCGCGCGGGCGTCCAGTTCGGCATGGGGGCGATGCGCAAGGAAATGAAGCCCGATGGCGTCCGTCGTGTGCTTGCCGCCCGTTTGGCCGGCACGTTCAAGACGGCGTTCCCGAAGGGGCCGGATTTCGTGGAGGGTTCCACGAACGCCGTGCCGAAGGTCGTCGCGGAAGGCAAGGGCACGGTCGTGCTGTTCGGCGATTCGGACTTCCTCGCGGACGAGTTCTGCGTGCAGGTCATGAACACGCTCTTCGGGCCGATCGCCCAGCCGATCAACGACAACCTCGTGCTCTTCTCCAACGTGATCGAGCAGTACGCCGGGCGTGAGGAACTCATTGGCATCCGTTCGCGCGGGCCGTCGAACCGGCCGTTCGAGAAGGTCGACGCCCTGGAGGCGAAAGCCCTCGCGAAATGGCAGGCGAAGGAAGAGGAATTTCAGGCTCAGCTTGAACAGACGCAACAGCGTCTGGCCGCGCTTCAGAAGCAGAAGACGGGCAACGAGCGTCTGCTCCTCTCGCAGGAACAGCAGGAGGAAATCGCGAAACTGCGCAAGGCGCAGGCCGACACGCGTCGCCAGCTCAAGAACGTCCGCAAGGAACTCACGGGCGACATCGACCGTCTGGGCCTCACGCTCAAAGTCCTCAACATCTGCCTCGTGCCGTTGCTGGTGATTGCGTTTGGCGTCGTCCACGGTCTCCGTCGCCGCCGCCGCTAATGCGGGGCGTCGGGACATTTCGCAACAACGAAAAGGAATTTCAAATGACAAGCAAGAATCTCGTGATCCTGGCGGGCGCGGCCATCGTGCTGGGCGGCGTTGCCTACGTCACTTCATCGTCAAAGCATATGAAAGCGCCGTCCCTCGTGGGCCGGCAGATTTTGCCCGCGTTCAAACTGGCGGATGTCGCCCGCGTGGAAATCGGCGGGGACAAGAAGGTCGTCCTCGCCGCCTCCGACGCCGGCTGGAAGATCGAATCCCTCTATGGCTATCCGGCGGACGTGGCGAAAATCCGTGAAAACATCCTGAAGCTTCAGGATCTCAAGGTCGGCCAGGTGGCTCATGGCAAGACGATTGCCAAGCCCGTGCGCGTCGATCTCCAGAACGCCGCCGGCAAGTCGCTGGCCGCGCTGGAAATGGGCGACGCGCACATGAGCAAACCGCGGGGACAGGCCGCGCAGTTCGGCGGCGGGGGCTATCCGGACGGACGCTACATCAAGTTCGCCGACAAGACCGTGCTCGTGAAGGAGACGCTGGATGCATTCGACGGCGATCCCCGGAAGTGGGCGGATACGCGCATTGCGTCCGTGCCCGCGTCCGACGTCGCCGCCGTCTCCTACGCGAAAGACGGTACGGCCGTGAAGCTTACGCGCAAGGATTCCACGTGGACGCTCGAAGGCCTCGGCCCGAAGGAGGAGCTGGACACGTCGAAGACGTATTCGCTCGATTCCGCGTTGTCATACCTGGACTTCACAGGCGTCGCCGATCCGAAACTCGCCGCGAAAGACCTCGGTCTGACGACGGGCGCCGTCTACACGGCCACGCTCAAGAACGGCCAGACGTACACCGCCACCGTCGGCGGCGTGGCGAAGGGGACGGATCGCTGGGTGAAACTGGCGGCCTCGTTCAAGGCGGCCGGCACGAACGCCGCCGAGAACGCGAAACTCGAACAGGCCGTCAAGGACTTCAACGCGAAGGTCGGCGCGTGGACGTATTCCGTGAGTTCTTACAGCGCGGACAACTTCTCCAAGACGCGCAAAGACCTTGTGAAGGCGAAGGAAGAGCCGAAGAAGGACGAGGCGAAGGCGACGGCGCCGAAAGTAGAACCTAAGAAGGCTGAGGCCAAGAAGTAAATCTTGCCTCCGTTTTCTTGTGCAAGGCGCGGCATCTGCCGCGCCTTGTTGCATTTGATGGAAAAGTGCGTCCCGTGCGTCTGTCCTATATGTCCGCGAGGCGGTGGTCACGACGTGGTGAAACGGGCGAGAATGAATCTAAAACTGTTAAAAATGGCGCAATAAAAAAAAAATGCCATTTTCCGCTTGCGTTCGGCGGATGGAAATGCGATAATCTTCCGTGGTTTTCGGTTGTTTTGTTTCAGCAAATCCATAAGAGGTCGAACACGATGGAGAATGTCAGCAAGGCGGTGGCCGTCGGCGTGATTGCGCTGGCGGGGATGTTGTGGGCGGGGGATCCCTACGTCGAGGGCACGGGGGCGCAGGCCGTCGTGACCGACCGGTTCGTGGGGCCGAACACGAAGATCGTGTGCGACTTCGCGTTTACCTCCCCGACGCCCGTCCAGCAGCGCGTGTTCGGCGCGGACAAGGAGGGGGTTGCCGACAACCTGTCCTGTTCCGTCTACATCAACGGCGGTAGCGGCTACTCGTGGGCGTTTCAGGACGGCAACGGCAACTGGACGCCGTTCAGCAACAACAATGAGATGAAGGCGTCGACCGACCGCTGGACGGTCACGCTGGACAGTCCCGGAAACGCGGCGGTTCTCTCCAATGCTACGACGACGCTCAGCCAGACAATCGGCACGAAGCGCACAAAGACGTCCGTGCTGCCGATGACGCTCATGGCCACGGTCTTGGACGCTGCTGGGACGAGTTTCCAAAACTACGGGAAGGTTCGCATCTACAAATTCGAACTCTATGAAAACGGCGAGCTGAAGCTGGATCTCGTGCCGCGCAAGCGCCAGGGCAAAGGCGTCTTCTACGACACGGTTTCCCGGCGGATGTTCCGTTCCGTTACGTCCACGCCGCTCGTGGCGGGGGCGGACTGCGTGGAACTTTCGGATTCCGAGCTGGCGTACAGCGGGGATCTCGTTCTTTCGGACGTGGCGGGCGGTTCGTACACCGTGAACGCGAATGCCACCTATCAGGATCTCATCTTCACTGCCGATGCGGGCGCCTACACGGTTTCGGGCGGGCCGATTGCGCTGGATGGACGAATCTACAACCGCAGCGCCGTCGCCCAGTCCGTCACGGCGCCGATTTCCCATGTCAGCCGTCTGCTGGCCTCGGTCGGTCCAGGGCTTTCGCTGTCCGACGTGACGGCCAACGGTGCGTTCATTCCGATGGGGACCGGCGGTCCCGTCACGCTTTTGGGCGAGAACACTTTCAATGGCAATCTCGTCCTCGTCAACAACCCGCGCGTCGTTTCGCCACGCGTCTACAAGACGAGTTCGTTCAGCAAGGATCTTGCTGGCAAGAACGATGCCAACGTGCAGGTCACCTATGCTTTGTGCAACGACGGTACGACGACGTTCACGGGCGGTCTGGAGGACTACACGGGTGGCCAGCGTGGCGACGTGGTGTTCTTCGAGGGCACGGGGCATCTCGTGTTCGGCGGCAACGTCCAGCCCAACGGCAACGACGGCTATCTCGTCTTCCACAGCGGCGTGGCGGAAGTCGCCAGCCTGATCTGGGACAGCGATCGCGGTTACAACTCCGCGCTCTACGTCGAGTCCGCCGCCGTTCTCGACTGCACGGGCGATGCGCGGCAGACCGGGAACTACGGTCTCCACTACTACGTGGACGGGACGTTGACCATTGGCGGTACGCTGACCCTTGCGGCCTCGTATTGCCACCTCCTCTCCCCCGCCGGCACGGGTACTTTGAACGTCAATCGGCTCGTCGCGTCCGTCCTGGCCGAGAACGTCACCGTTCCGACGATCAACGTCGGTACGGGCGGATTCGTCGGCACGGACACGAAGGTCGGCGCCGTCACGATCGGCGCGTGGACGGGCGACTTCTCGATTGGCGGCTCGCCCGTCTTTTCGGGCACGACGCTGCGCGCGGAGGCGACGAACGGTACGCCCGCCACCATCACGCTCGTCGGTACGCCCGTTTCGTCCACCACGCTGACGAAGTCCGGGTCGGGCGATCTCGTGCTGCCTGCCGACGGCTATCCCAAGCTGGGCGGTACGCTGCGCGTGACGGAAGGTGCGCTGGCGTTCGCCGCCTCGCCGACGTTCGGTGTGACGGTGGAAGTCGCCGACGGCGCGGGCGTCAAGGTCGCGGCGGGACAGACCGCCACGCTGACGGCGGCCTCGTTCGCCGGGACGGCGACGCTGTCGTTCGGCGCGACGCCCGCCCAGGTCGGCCGCCTCGTTCTGCCGGCGAACGCTTTCGCTTCGGCGGAGAAGATCGTTGTGAAAATCGAAGGCACGGCGCCGGCGGCCGGGACGACGGCGACGCTCGTCTCGGGCATGAACCTCTCTTCCGACGATCTCGCGAAGTTCGAACTTGTTCTGCCGACAGGCGCGACGGGTGCGCTGGCAGTGTCCAACGGCGATCTCGTGCTCTCAGTCCAGTCGTCGTCCACGCCGGCGGCGTCGACGCTCGTGTGGAGCGGGTCGGCTTCGACCCTTTGGGACATGACGGCCGCGAACTGGCTGAAGAACGGCGCGGCGGCGGCGTTCACCGCGTTCGACAACGTGCGTTTCGATGGCATGGACGCGGGTGATGGCACGGTGGTCGTGGCGGAGGGCGGCGTGTCCGCCGGTACGGTGACGTTCGACGCAGATAAGGAGTACGCAGTGCGCGGCGGGAAGATTTCCGGCGTCGACGCATTCACCGTGAAGGGCGGCGCGACGGTGGCGTTGTCCGCGCCGCTGGACAACCAGCCGATCATCGTCACCAACGGCCTTCTGCGCGTCGACGCGGAAAACGCGGATCTTCTCGGTTCGGTCGGCGCGTACGTCGAGGTCAGGGACGGCGGCACGTTCGACATCCATGCGCGTTCGACGACGGAAGATTCGATTCTCACGACGCACAACAAGAAATTCCGCATCGCGGGCGCCGGCTTCAAAGGCGCGGGCGCGATCAACAACATGGGCACGGACGGCGGCGACGTCGCGCGCATCCACACGATCGAACTGACGGGCGACGCGACGATTGCCAGCGACAAGCGTTGGGATCTTCGGTCGTACGCGAACAGCCGCAACGCCGGGCGTCCCCAGTTGACCGGCACGAACCACGTGCTGACGGTGGACGGTCGCGAGAACGGCGGAAGCTTCTGCCTGATTGGCGCGGACGTCAACCTGGGCAAGATGGTCGTGGACGGCAACGGTACCGTTAGCGTGGAATCCGGCACGGCCTTTTCCGCGAAGGACGGCGTGGAACTTCAGAAGGGCTATCTCCAGTTCTGGAACATCGGTCGAAACTTCGAGACGCCCATTTTCGTCAGCGGTACTGGACGGATCGGCACTGGCGGGAGCATGGCGACCGTTGCGGGTCCGATTCGCGTCGAGACGGGCGCGACGCTGTCCTTTACGGGCGGCAGCGGGAAGGGCGTGGCGATGAAGTACGCGGGCGGCATCGGCGGCGATGGCGCGTTGCGCGTGACCGGCGACGTCCATCACTTCGTGAGCGACGTCGAGCAGGAGAATCTGGCTGTCACGGGCGGTTTCGCGGTCTATGGCGACGCCACGGCGGCGGGCAATGCGCGCAAATGGCCGAAGAACGTCGCGATGTCGGGCGGCTACCTCTGCTTCGCGCCGTCGACGAATTCCGTCTATCGCGGCTACACGCTGACGTCCACCGGGGACAAGATTTCACAATTCGTGCCGGGCTGGACGGATGGCGCGGCGACGACGGGGACTGTCGTGACGGTCGAGGACACGACGCTTGGCGACGGCGTCGGGGTCAGTCTCGGTCTGGGTGGAACGAATTCGTATGTGCGGCGTTCCGGTTTTGCCACGTTCGGCCGCGGGTTCACGGCGAACGCGCTGGCGACGCTGTCGCTCGGCACGTTCTTGGAGTATCCCGGCGACGCGACGCTGACCATCTCGGACGGCGCATCGGTGACGATGAAAGCCGGTGCGAACGTGACGCTTGGCCTGTACAGCGGCGAGACGAACAATCTGCACCGGCTAGTCGTCGACGGCGGTGTGTTCGACGCCACCGCCGCGAATCCCGTGCGCGTCGGATATGATACGCACGCCGCCGAATTCCTCGTGAAGGGCGGCACGGCGAAGCTCTCCGGCGTGGCGTTGCGCGCGAACAACAAGCACGGCATGAAGCCTTTGGCGATGCTGTCCCGCAGCCTTCCCTACGAGGTCTTCGGCATGAGCGGCGGTAACGTGGAACTGTACGGCGACCTCACGACGGAACGCGCCTATCCGATGGTGCCGCAGTTTTGGTTCGGCGGCGGCACGTTGACGAGCGTCGCGGACTGGTCCACCGACCATTTCCAGTACGGCATGTTCGAGCCGTGGGGCGACATTTCGGGGACGAACGTCTTCACGCTCGCGACGAACGGCAAGAAGGCGACGTTCCGTTCCGCACTGCAGGGCAATTCAAAGGTCGAACTGACGGGCGACGGCAGTTTCGTCGCCGACTACCACGGTGTGCAAGGCGGCGTGGAAGGGCGCTGGACGGTGGCGAACACGGGGACGGCGACGCTCAAGACGGCGGCGGCGTTCGCGGACGGCCTGGCTGTCACGAACGGCGCGACGGCGATGATCGACATCGGACCGCGCACGAACTACGTGGGGATGTCCGTGCTGTGCAACGTCACGAACGAGTTTGGCGCGAATCCGATGACGGTGGACAATTTCTATTCAAGCGCGTCCGTCTTCCCCTCGCTCTTCACGAAGGACATGCAGAAACTCTTCTGCGAGTTGACGACGCCGCACTACATGGCGTATCGCGCGGACGCGGAGTTCTACGTGGACGAAGCGGGCACGTGGACGTTCGCCGTGACGTACGACGATCGCGGCGACGTGCTGGTCGACGGCCGGCGCGTGGCGTACAATTCGGCGTGGAACAACGTGGGCGTCGGGTCGATTGATCTGACCAAGGGCTGGCATCGGGTTTCGATTACGTGCAAGGACAATTCGGGCGGCGCCGGGCCGGCGAAAGACTATGCCGACCCCAAGTCCTTCTACGACCGGGGCATGGCCGTGGGCTTCCACAAGGGCGCAACGACGTCCACGGACGGCGTGGACTATCTGCCGTTCAGTCCGGCCCACCTGACGATGCGCCCGGTGCGTTCGGTGCGCTGGACGTATCGCGACGGAGTGAAGACCCAGAATTTGCTGAAGGGATGGCCGGAGACGGAGTATGCGTTCACGATGGTGACAAACTCCATGCAGGCGATTCACGACAAGAACTGGCATTTTGGCAAGACGGCGGTCAACTCTTTTGCCGGCTGGTTGTATGTGACGCCGGAGGAGGCGGGAACGTGGGCGTTCGACGGCGTGTACGATGACCGCATCTACGTGGAAATCGACGGGAAGAAGGCCTTTGCAAATGGCTCGTACAACAAGACGGCCTCCTCTACGGCCGAGGTCTCCGCCGGCTGGCACGCTTTCCGCGTCAGCGTCTGCGACTACGGCGGCGGCATTTCGTGGAGCGCGGTGGACAATTTCGGCGCGGCGCTGTACGTGAAGCGTCCGAGCGACGCGGCGAGGGTGACGTTCGACGAACGTAATCTCTACATGACGGCGTATCCGTTCGGCTTCATCGGCGGGAATCTCGACGTCGCCGAGGGGGCGACGCTGGCGAACGTCTCGGCGAACGGGCCGGCGGAGATCACGGGTACGCTGTCCGGCACGGGGACGCTCACGGGTCCGTATCGCCTGACGGGCACGTGGAACGTGTCGGTCGAGGACGGGCGGACGCTGAAGGCCGCCACGTGGGGCGACGGCGCGGACGCGAACACGCTGGCAGACGCCAAGATCCACGTTTCGATGAATGCGAAGCCGGTCAAGGCGCAGTGGACGCTCGGCCCGGCGCTGGGGCTTGAAGGCAAGACCGAGGCTGAACGTGCCGCGATGCTGACGGCGGATCTGAACGGCGAACCCTACGAAAACGGATTCAAGCTCGCCGTCGTCGACGGCAAGCTCATGCTCGTGAACCTCAAGCCCGGTTGCACGGTCATCATTCTCCGCTGACACGCCCGGTTGACAGCGAGAAAAAAAAATGGCTATAATAAGCGCATTCCCTCGTGGAATGCGTTTTTTGTTTTACTCGGTTGAACAATCACAGGAGCGTGTATGGAAAAGGCGAGCATGTGTTGGGCAGTCGCGTTGGGTTTGGCCGTGGCCCAGGGCGCCGTGGTGACGTTTACGGGGACGACGTCGGCGGATCTGGCCGTGGACGCGAACTGGTCGTCCGGTACACGGCCGGGCGCGGAGGACGTCGCGTACGTGGACTTCGCGGCGTTGGCGGGCGCGAAGACGCTGACGTTTTCGTCCGACCTCGCGTTCGGCGGCCTTGTGCTGACGAACGTGCCGAGCGGCGCCGTCGTCAGCGGCACGAACGAGACGACGGGCGCGGCGACGGCGCTGACGCTGGGCGCGGGCGGTCTGGTCAGCCATCCCGTCTTCGGCTCATCGTCGAACCTCACGTTCAACGCGCGTCTGGCGACGGCCGCCAACCAGACGTGGGACTTCAACTGGGGAGACGTCTCCTTCAACGACGCCATCGGCGGCAACGCGGAACTCGTCGTCTCCAACGCCACCACGGCCGTCCACAACGTGCCGCCCGCCTACGAGGGGCTGCTGGCCTACGCCTACACGCGCTACGCCGTCGCGCGTCTGGCGAAAGCCGGTCTGTGGGCGCGGCGCTTCGCGTGGCGTGGCCAGGGGCGGCTTGAACTCTCGTTCAAGGACGAGACCGCATGGAGCGCCGTCTTTCCCGAAAGCAAGGTGGATATCGGAAGAAATGGATATGCGCTCATGACGCTGCCGGGTGCGCCCGTGATACGATTTGCCGAGGGCGACGTGTTCACGAACGGCTATTTCGTCGTCGACACGGGCACGTTCCGCCAGTCGGGCGGCCATGTACGGAGCAATGTCCAGGTTGGCTATGCCGAACACGATTCACTCTACGAACTGACGGGCGGACGGCTCGACGCCCCGATGTTCTATCTGGGCAACATGTCGAAATCGTGGTCGTCCTATCCGAAGTTCGTGCTGGACGGCGGCACGATGACGGCGCTGGGCGTCTGGATCGGCCGGCGCGGCGGCTCGGAACTTGCGCCGCACGATTTCACGGTGAAAAGCGGAACGCTGACGTGCGCGGAGAACACGTCCGTGAGTTCCGGCATCATCCTGTCGTATTCGTATAAGCAAGGTACATGGGACGTGCAGAATTCCCCGTCGGCCTCCTACTTCCAGTCGGGCGGCGTCGTCCATGCCTCGCGCGTCGCGCTGGGCGGCGCGGCGGAGCGCGGTGTTGACGAACAGATTCCCGTGACGAACAGCTACTGCACGTTCACGCTGTCGGGCGGCCTCTTCGAACTCGGCGCGGGCGGCTTCATCGCCCAGCCGGGTCGCTGGAACGAGGGGCAGACGACGAATTCCTGGTATCGCATTGAACTGAAGGGCGGAACGCTGTCCACGTATGCGGATTCGTCCAGCGAGTTGGACACGATCGTCCCGGCCGGTTCGACCGCGACGATCGACACGCAGGACAAGCGTTTCGCGTTGAACGCGCCGCTGAAAGGCGCGGGTTCGCTTGCGAAGGTGGGAACCGGCACGCTCGTGCTGGCAGACGCCTCGCGCTTCACGGGCGATCTGGCCGTGAATGCGGGGACGCTCAAGCTGGCGGCGTCTGCGGCAATGTCCGACGGCGACCTGGACGCCGACTGTGTCGTCTGGCGGGCCGAGGACGCCGTGGCGGAGCTTGAGGACGGCGCGGAAGTCGGCACGTGGCCAGACACGACGGGGACGCGCGTGGCGACGACGCCGACGTTTGCGTCGAACCCCACGACGATTCCAGTCGTCGACCGCGATGCGTTCAACGGTCGTCCCGGCGTCGCGTTCAACCATTCGGCGCTCAAGGTCGCGGCGGCGGACAACCCGCTGGCCGGGCAGACGAACTGGACGCTCTGCGTCGTCTTCAAGACGACTACGAACGGGATGGGGCAGGATGGTTCGTGGTATTTGGGCACGGGGCTTGTCGGACGCGAAGAGGGCGGCATCGTGGACGACTGGGGGCTTGTTCTCTCCGTCTACGGACACATCGGCGCCGGGCTGGGCGTGCGCAGCCCGAGCAGCGACAATGTCTTCTACACGTCGCGGAACTACGCCGACGGCCAGCCGCACGTGGCCATCTACGCCCTGGCGGGGGACGGTTCGCTGACGCTGTCCGTCGATGGCGAGGTGGTCTCGCGGACGGTCGTCCTCAACACGGACACGCATAGTCCCCGCAACGTGGCCGACATCTATTTCGGCGTCCACAACATCGCCGATAACGGCGCCCCCTACAAATTTGCGTTCACGGGCGCGATGGCCGAGATTCGCTTCTATCCCGGCACGACGCTCACGTGGAACCAGAAGGCGGCCGTGGGCGCCGCGCTCGCGGCGAAGTACGGTGCGGCGTCCGCCGTCGCGACGATTGGGAATCTGGACGACGATCCCGTCTGCGGCGACGTCACGGCGATGGCGGACGTCGTGCCCGAATTGCCCGACGACGGCGCGGCGGCGTGGGATGCCGATTCGATCACGGACGTCGCGGATGGCGCGGAGGTGGCGGCGTGGCCGTCGACGAACGGAACGCGCACGGCGGACAAGGAACACGTCACGCGCATGACGGGTTTGACCGATCTGTCGTCGTCTCCGGTGAGTTGGAATGGCCCGGTCTTGCGGAAGGGCGCGATCAACGGGCACAACGCCCTTGTGTTCAACGGGAGCAACACCGCGCTGGCCATTCCCGCCGACGATTCGCCCGTGTCGGGCGCGACGGCGTGGACGGCGGCCGTCGTCTTCCGCACGACGCGGCCCGGAAGCACCGTCAAGAACGACCGCAATTTCTATGCGGCCAGCGGCCTGTTTGGCGCCGAATTGCCGAACAACACGCGAGCCGACTGGGGCGTCGGCATCTGGGGCGAAGGCAACCGTGTCATGGCGGGCTACGGCGGGATGAACACCGGCTGGAGAGGCGACCAGTCGACCGTCGGACGCGTCCGGGATCTGTCGGACGGCCATCCGCACATTGCCGTCTGTTCCTTCGACACGGCGGCGGGGGTGATCCGAGTCGTCGTCGACGGCGTGGCGTCGCGGACGCGGCTGACGGCGGCGGGTGCGGGCGGCACGCCGCGCGAGGCGATGCGCATTCTGCTGGGCAGCGCCAATTGCAATTTCTCCTTCGCGGGTGAAATCGCCGCCGTGCGCCTTTACGATTCCTTCATCGACGACGCGGCGGTCAAGGCGCTGACGGACGCCTGGGCGGCGCGGTATGGCGTGGTGACGTCCTCCCAGTTCGCACACGTCTGCAACTCCGGCTCGTACGGTCTCGCCGCGACGAACGTCTCCGTCGGCGCAGGGGCGTCTCTCGTGCTGCCGGTGTCGACGAACCGGCCGTTCGCGTTGGCGGCGGGGCAGACGCTGGCGGTGGCCGGCACGGTGCGCGGAACGCTGGGCGTCGCGGCGGACGGTGTGTTCGACATGGCGGCGGCGACGCCGACGGCGCTGGACGACGTGTGGCTACAGCCCGGCGGCGTTCTCCGCGCGAGCTTCCACCAGGCCGCGCCCGTGCCGCTGACGACGTTCCGCGCCGACAAGACGTCCGTGATCGAGATGGTGGATCGTCCGGCGAAACTGCCGCCGAAATTCCCGCTCTTCTCCTACACGGGCGATGCGCCGGACATGGACGCCCTCGCCTGCACGATCCGGGGCGCGGCGCCGAACTCCACGCTGATTGCCGAGAACGGGCGGATTTCGCTGGCCACGGCCGTCGGCACGATGATCATCCTGCGCTGACGCATTCGGGGCGGCGATGTGGTAGAATATCTCAACCATGAGGACAGATTCAGCGACGATTGCCGCGCCCGTTTCGGCCACGCCTCGTCCCCTGCCGCCGGCACGGGACGAGGTGGTGCGTTTGGACGACGTGAAACGCCACTATTGTGTGGGCGATGAGACCGTGAAAGCGCTCGACGGCGTTTCCTTCACGATCCATCGCGGACAGTACTGGTCGATCATGGGGCCTTCCGGTTCCGGCAAGTCGACGCTCCTCAACATCCTCGGTTGCCTCGACCGTCCGACGGACGGCGCGTACTGGCTGAACGGCGTGAACGTGGCGCACATGACGGACAACGAACTGTCCGACCATCGTCTCAAAAACCTCGGCTTCGTCTTCCAGAGTTTCCATCTGATTCCCCAGCTGACGGTGCTGGAGAACATCGAAGTGCCGATGTTCTACCTCGGCGTACCGCCGGAGGAACGGACGCGACGGGCGAAACAGCTCGCCGCGCGTGTGGAGATCGACCACCGTCTTTCGCATCTGCCGATGGAACTGTCGGGCGGCCAACGCCAGCGCGTGGCCGTGGCCCGCGCCCTCGCGAACGATCCCGCCGTGCTGCTGGCCGACGAGCCGACGGGCAACCTCGATTCCAAGACGTCCGTTCAGATCATGGCGCTTTTTCAGGAACTCTACGAGCAGGGGAAGACGGTGATCGTGGTGACGCACGAGCCGGACATCGACGCCTACGCGAAATCGCATATCGTGGTGAAAGACGGAAGGGTGTTGACGTATGCTCCGTGATCTCGCCTTTCTCTGGCCGTTCGTCAAACTCGGCGCGGGCGACGTGTGGCGCCACAAGACGCGCTCGTTCCTGACCATGCTCGGCATGGTTTTCGGCGTTGGATCCGTCATCGCCATGCTCGCCGTGGGCGAGGGCGCGAGTGCGCAAGCGTTGGAGTCGATTCGCCGGCTGGGTAGCCAGAATATTCTTTTGAGTTCAGTGAAGCCGGCCGATGACGTCAATCAGCCACAGACATCCGGGCGTCGGGCGCAGATCATTCCCTACGGGTTGCTTTACGAAGACGAATGGCGGATTCGCGAATCCATTCCCGGCGTCCAGGATACGGTGGCCGCGCGTATGGTGCGGCGGACGGCGCGATACAACGACCGGCAGATTGAACTGCGCGTGGTCGAAACCGTGCCGACGTGGTTCGACGTCGTACGCCGGCCGTTGCTGGCGGGGCGCGTACTGACGCAGGCCGACGACGATGCGCGCGCGAACGTGTGCGTCCTGACCGAATTCGGCGTCCGCAACTTGCTGGCCGCCCGGCAGATTCTCGGCCAGCACGTGCGGTTGGGGCGCGGGCTTTTCGAGGTTGTGGGCATTGTGAAGAACGAGGAGAGCGGCAATACGCGCGCGCCGGATTCGGACGCGGACGTCTACATTCCGATTTCCACGGCGAAGCGTCTGTTCGGCGTGGCGCAGATTCGTGCCGTGTCGGGTTCGGTGCAGGGCGAACGGGTGGAACTTTCGCAGGTCATCGTGCGCATGGCCAACACCGACGTGGTTGAACCGGGTGCGTTGGCGATTGAATCCATGCTCAAGCGCTTCCACAAGAAAGCAGATTTCAAAATCGACGTACCGCTCTCGCTCCTGCACGAGGCGGAACGGACGAAACGGACGTACAATATCGTGCTGGGCGCAATCGCGGGCATTTCGCTGTTGGTCGGCGGTATCGGCATCATGAACATCATGCTCGCGTCCGTGACGGAACGGACGCAGGAAATCGGCATCCGCCGTGCCATCGGCGCACGGCGGAGTCGTATCGTGGTGCAGTTCTTGATCAACACGTGCGTCCTGTCCATCTGCGGCGGTTTGGCGGGGCTGCTCGTCGGGGTGCTGATTCCGTTGCTCATCACGTTCTTCACGGGGATGCCCACGGTCATCCAACCCTATTCTATGGTGCTTGCATTCGGCATCTCCGTTGGCATTGGCATTGTGTTCGGCCTCTACCCGGCCCTTCGTGCCGCTTCGCTCGATCCGATCGAAGCCCTCCGCCACGAGTAAAACGCGCGGACGTTCTCTCGACGCCTCTTCTCCGCGCGTCGTTCCGAATGCCCCCATGGTCGTTCCGAAGAACCCCCATGTGATTGTACAATTCCCCCATATTGGCCATTGACAATAAAAAAAAATGGCTATAATTGCCTCCATACTCGTCGAAAGGTTTTGTTCGGCGGGCGGTTGATTCGATTTGAACGGGAACGAAACGGAAGGCAAGAAAAAGATGCGGAAGTCAGTTTTCATCGGAGGCGCGTATGGCCTCTTTTCGCTCGTCGCGGGGACGCTCGGCGCGGCGCCGACGTGGTCGGAAACGGCCGACGGCAAATACGAGGTCGTCGTGCCGGCGGGTGAGTCCTACACGCTCACGGCCGCCGACGTGGCGGCGATTGGCGACCGCGATCTCGTCAAGAACGGCGAGGGCACGCTCGTCGCCGGCGAGGAAATGGCCGCGTTCGCGCACGACATCTATATCACGAACGGCATCTACTCCGTGGCAAAGCAGGGCGGCCTTGGCAGCGTGGCCACCGTCACCCATACCTATGTTCGCGGCTCGGGCACGCTGGAGAACAAGGTCTCTGTCAGTGGGGGCTGGGATCTCGTGCCGTCGTTCGGCACGAACGAGTACGTCCACGTGGAGGGTCTGGGTTTCGAGGGGCAGGGAGCGATTGTAAGCCGTGTCGGCTCGAACTGTCTCGCCCACCGGCTGTTTTTCACGGGTGACACGCGCATCGCCGTTGCCGGTCAGACCGATTTGCGTCAGTACCTCGTGGACATGGGCGGCCATCGGATTGAGGTCAAGGGGTTGAAGAAGGGTGCCGCGTTCCGTTTTGTCAGTTGCAATGCATCCAATCCTGGCGACATCGATTTGGAAAATTGTCTGTTGGGGTTTGAACAATATTCCTGCAACCGCGACGGACACACGGTGACGCTTCGTACGGGAAGCGGATTGGGGCTTCAGAAAACGACACCATGGTTCAACGACCGAGTGGTCATGGCGGCGAATACACGCCTGGTCGCCAGTGAATGGAGTGCGGCGATTGTACTGGGCAAGGCGGAGAACCCGAACCTGTGGTCGGGGCCGATTGAACTTCAGGGGACGACGACGACGGAAATCGCGCCTGGCAAGGGCATCACGCTAGGCGGCTACGTGTCGGGCGCGGGCGGTTTCACGGGTGGACTGGGCGGCTGGCTGCAGCTGGCGTGTCCGACGAATACGTTCCAAGGCGGTGTGACGGCCATCAGTCCGGCGAACCTGGCCGGGCCGACGGGTGGTGTGGCCGTCGTCGCGAACGGCGCCGTGCCGGCGGATGGCGGCCCGGTCGTCATTGGAAACTCGTCGCTCTATCTGGCCGCCGACAACCGTTTCGACCTGCCGGCGCTGGAGGTGCGTGGTGCGGGGCGCGTGGACGGCGAGGTCTTCAATTCGAAAATCATTGATGCGGGGACTGCCGACGGGCGTCGTCCGATGACGAACAACGCCGTGATGGCGTCGTTGACGAAGACGGACGCGGGGACGCTCGACCTCGTGGGCGCGATTACGGTGACGGGTACGACGGAGATTGCGGGCGGTACGCTGCGCCTCGCCACGCGTGTTCCGGAGGGTGAGCCTGGGCTGGATTCATGGTATGCGCGACTGTTCGCCGGGTCTGTGTGGGAGAAGGACGTGCCGGTGAACGCCAAACTGGAATATCGGGGAATCTGCCCGGAAGGCGTCGCGGCCGCCTACCATGCGTGGCCTTACGCGGGGTCGGGTGAGAAAAATGATCCGAGTTACCAGCAGTGCTACTATTATAAAGGCTACGTTCGGATTCCCGGTGGCGAAGGGGAGACGGTGCGGTGCAATTTCATCTCGTCGATGATTCGCAACGTGCGCGTGGACATTGCGGGAAAGACGGTCGTACAAGGCGATGACAACGAGAATCGTATCAAGGATGGCGGCAATGCGCACGACTGGAATCATCTCTACATGAACCCGCCCGTCGACCTGCCGAGTGGCTGGCAGCCAATCTACGTCTATTGCGGCAACTACTATAACGGTTCGCGCGGGCCAGCGGACAATACGGCCCTTGGCTGGACGACTAACTTCGGCATTGGCGTGGACTGGGGTGCGAATTGCGAGACGAATGCGGCGAAGTATCATAAACTCGTCGATCCGGGCGACGGCTCGTTCCTGCGGCGGTCGCTGACGGAAAAGGATGCGCTTGATCCGACGCCGTACCGTGCGACGTTCGACGGGCCGATGGCGTTCGGGGCGGGGACGACGCTGGATCTCAACGACGTCGAGCCGTACACGCCGCTCGTAATGTCCGAACTCATCGGCACGCCCGCCGTCACGAACGGCGCCGTCACGGTGGTGGGCGCGACGTGGACGCTGCGCGCGGCCGACTTGCTGGCCGGGGGCTGCCTGTCCATCGCGGCGAACGCGCGTGTGACGTTCCCTGCGCGGGTCACGGTGGATATCACGGACGTGGCGGATCTGCGGCAGAAGGAACTCCGGTACAAGGGTGGGACGATTCTCGCGGCGACCACGGCGGAGGATTTTCCGGCAGATACGGACTTCCACCTCTCCGACGCGACCAAGGCGGCGCGGTGGCGGCTGGAGCGGTCGGGCAACACGCTCAACCTCTGCGACGCCTCTGGCCTCGTCATCGTCTTCCGCTAACGGGGGATTGTCGAGCCTCCCGCGCCTCTGCTCGACGAACGCGGAGCCGTGGGAGGTGCAGTGACGGCAGAACGTGCACAGTCCTGTTTCCGTCGTACGGGCAGTGCGCGAAGACGCGCTGCCTGTGTGCGCCATCTTGAACGCACACCTGTTCGTGACGCGATAGATCGCGCTCTTGTCCAACGATGTAGAGGGAAGACGTTTCGGGCAAGTTGAGTGGACCGCGAAGCTTGGATTACGTTGCGGACGAATTCGTTTCAGAATCCCAAGCCGTCCATTCGTGGTCAGTTTCAGCAGTTTCGTCTAGTTTTTTTCGCGTTTCATTTTATTTTTCGGTTTTTCATTTCTTTTTCGCGTTTCGTGTGTTTCGCGTTTTCAGTTTTTCCCGTTCTTTTTCGCGTGTTTCGCGCTTCGTTTTTCGGCTTTTCAGTTTTTCCTTGTGTTTCATTTTAGTGTTTCAATCTGTAAACACCATTCGTTCCATTTTCGTAGGATTACGTTGCGGACGAAATTACCGTGCGGTGCGATGACAATGTAGAAGGCGTTTCGGGTTTTTCTTACAGATGCCAACAATAATTCGTCCGCACCATAATCTCACATTTCCGAGGTAAGTGGAAGGGTCGTTTGATATCCATGGAATATGTGCATTTTCCAAAGCCAATGCGTCAATTATCTCCGCATCCACCCGTCCCGAAAACAGGACGTGAAATTAGTCCGCAACGTAATCTCACAAAACAAAGGAGATGAATTTAGCCACGATTTCATGCCTAAAAATGCCGAAAATATTGCGTCGTGCAATTGATAAGATTTCGTCCGCACCATAATCTCACTTTTCCGTTGCGAGTGGACGAGGCGTTTAATGTCCATAGGATATGTGCTTCTTTCCAAACCCAGTGCGCCAATCGTCGCCGTATCTACCTCGTCGCCGTATCCACCCGTCTCGAAAACAGGATGTGAAATTCGTCCGCAACGTAATCTCACAAAACAAAGAAGATGAATTTAGCCACGATTTCATGCCTAAAAATACCAAAAATATTGCGTCGTGCAACTGATAAGATTTCGTCCGCACCATAATCTCACTTTTCCGTTGCGAGTGGACGAGGCGTTTGATAGACTGGGCGATGTGACGGTCAAGCCTTACGTCTTCAAGGATTCAACGGAGCAGAAAAGAAGATGAAAAACGGCGACATGACGAATTTCGGTACAACGGGAATCGGGGCGGTGAACCCCATGGACAAGGAAGTTTCGGCAACGAGGCCTCCAGTCGCGGGACGTTCGGAAGGACGTACGACGGGGGGAAGCACGACGACGGGACGTTCAGAAGCAGTGCGTACAACGGGGGGTGGCGCGACGTCGGAGGCCGAGGCGCAGCGGGCGTGGCTGGAGAAGTACGAGCCGGTCGAACGCGCGATCGTCGAGGCGCACGAGCGGCGGGTCGAGAGCCGCCGGCGCAACCAACGGGAGGCGGACGAGGCCCGCCGCCGCGCCGCGGGCGACCTCATGGAGGCGACGGAGGGGTTCGCGGCCGTCTGGCGGCGCGAGGGCTGGACGCTCGCCGGGATGGTCGCGTGGGCGGACGGCGACGTCTGGACGCTCCAGTGCCTGGCGCGGTTCGTCCGCCTGGCGGCGACGCGGCGGCTCGACCGCCTCCGCCACGCCGCCCGCCGGCCGTCGTACTACGGCGCGGAGAACGCCCGCCGCCGCGCCCGCGCCGCCGGGCGGCGGATCCGGAGGCGCACGACCCTGAACCCGTGCCCGACGCGCGAACGGATCCTCGACGCCTGGCTCCACGTCGGCGAGTCCCACGCGGCCACGATCCGGTTCGGCAGCCTCGTCGCCGACCTCGAATGCTTCCTCGACAACAGTCTTATCTTTGATGACGGCGGCGCGATCGTCGGGCGGCGCGGCGGGGTGAAGCGCTGGCTGCAGGAGAACATCCCCGCGCTCTACCTGCGCTACACGACCGTCATGCGCTACAAGGCCGCCGCGCAGAAGCTCCGCCGGATCGCCGGCCTCGACGACCCCGTCCCCGCCGCCGTCGTCGTCGAGCCGCCGTCCGAAGATGTCGCCGCCGTAAACCAGCCGTCCGTGGATGCCTCCGCCGTCGAATCGCCGTCTATGAGCCCTTCCGGCGTGGATGCCGCCGCCGTCGAACCACCGGACGCGGGCAACCCCGACGCGATCTCGGTGGGCGGTGAACAAGGCGTGAGGGGCTGCCTCGGCGCGGACGTGGCAGAGGACGGGCGTGTGAGATTACGTTGCGGACGAAATGTAATCTTGAACGGAATGACTGAAAATAGAGGAAATAGATTCCAAGACTGTACGCTTGGAGATGGAACGGTGGAGACGGGCGACCATCTAGGATTACGTTGCGGACGAAATCAATCCGTGGGTATGTTAGATGTTCATGACGAGACGGGTGGCGTGGATGCGTGTGGTGGGACGGGCGGCATGGATGGGCATGACGGGACGAGTGGCGTGGGTGTTTGTGGAGGGACAGGTATGGATGAGCGAAACGTGACGGGCATGGGGGCGTACGCGGCGGCGATTGCGCGGGCGCGGGCCGTCTGGCGGGAAGTTTTGGCGGACGTGTCCGGACATGGGCCGACGGCGCTCGTGGCGCGAATCGACGCGTGCGCTCTACAAGGTCGTCCGGTGTAGAGGATCTGGCAAAACCGTCTGATGCGTCCTACAAAGCCGTCCGGCGTAGCGGGCCTGGCAAAACCGTCCGGAGTACCCTTGTTTCAGATTTTCCGGGATGGTGTTGTTGCTTTCACCACTGGGAGTTTCGGAGGCTTGGAGACGCGCGGTCGTTCCACAATTCTCCCCGAACTCCGAGACTCCAGAATTTCCCGCAGCGAAAGCAAAGAACTTCCGCGCTTGCATGATACGACTCGGTGCGACGCCTTGTCCGCCAAGAAATAATGGGGAATCTCCAAGAAAAGTAAATGCTGTTGCCTTGCTCCAACAGATGCGAGGCCTTGACGTGGGTAAAAAAAAAAATGCTATATTCAAAAGCGTTTTACGGACAAATTAGCATGACACGAGGAGAGTATGGAAAAACTTTTGACGAGACGTTTCGCCGGAACGGCGCGGAGATGCCTGGCGTTGGCTGTCGTATTCACCTTTGGCATGGGCTGGGCATCGCCGCTGTGTACGGCGAAGGCCGCGCCCCAGAAGACGCTTGAGACGCGCTTTGGCGTCAACTACTA
>CAYZYQ010000045.1:0-22493 GCA_964482645.1 uncultured Lentisphaeraceae bacterium
GCCCTTCGCACGACGCCGCCATCGGCGCGAGCTTCACGCACCACGCGCCGTCCGCGCCGGCCGTCGTCGCGACGCACTGCGCCCCGAACGTCACCGTCACTTTCTCACCTACGTCCGCCGTGCCCCACACAGGAACTTCGCGCCCGCGCTGCAACACGACGCCGTCCGTAAACGGTACGCCCAGTTCGACTTTCGCGTCCACGCACCACACGCCCGCCGCGACCAGCGCGGCGCACAACATTTTTCCGTTCATCGTCCTTCTCCGTTATTAATTAACATACAGTAACACAACTACCATGAGTTTATAAAAAGATTATAGCACATCCACCTCGCGCTTTTCCGTCACGACTTTGCGCATATTCTCGCTCCTTGAACTTATCACAAGTCGTCACTTTGGCCTTGCGAAATCCATGGCATAATTCTCGTCGTCAAGTTTATAGAAGACGACATTCGTACGCCCATATCTCTTCAAATCGTCAACCGAAATGTAAGCACCACTCGCCAATCCAAGCCGATTTCGGAAATATCGCCCAATCTCCGAATTGTCCTGCGGTGTCTCAATACCTTTGCCATTTGCCTGTGCGCGAACACATGTCAAGATCTGATTGTCGTCAGTCAATACGGTAAACCGGCGCTTTATGTCGGGGAAAAATCCCGAGCGTTGCAAATCTGCTGGCAAACCTATGTACGACTGGTTCGGATCTCGTCTGCTGACAGAACCATTCCCATTCGTTGACATCCGGGGCGTCCCATCTGGACGAACGCCCCAATTGAGTCGTGAACCATTACCGGTGCCCCCTTCGGATGTGAGAAGCGAGAGAACGACCTTCTCATGGTTGTAGAACGGCGAGGTTTTATCGTCTTCGATTTGAACAACGTGCGAAGATCTCACCAAGGAGACCTGTCCATGATGTCTAGGCGAAAAGTCCCTGTCCCTATTGGCCTTTCCGCAAGCGACAGCCTTGGCTTTGACTCGAGTGAATGCATCCAACGCAGATATCGGATCGCACTCCGCAAGTGCTTCCGTTCTGGAAGAAAGATTGAAACCTGCTTCAGAATAATTCGCCGAACCAATGAACGCCTGTACCGGAATTCCTCCTCTGCACCAAATGTAGATTTTGGAATGCACGGAGGATGGTCTCTTAACATATGAACAGACAAAATTACCACTGTACGCAAACTCACCCCGCGTTTCCAACGAAACAAAACCTAAATGGTTGATTTTACTGACACCGTCAACGCCAGCCATCCCGTACACCAAATCAACCGCAAGGCTCTTCTTACGCGCCGTGACCTCAATGAGATGCCGCGCAGCCATTGCATGGGTGGCATAACCCGACAGAATCTTCAGCGAATCTGGAGCGTCTGTTCGGTAGAGCGGCCTCATAAGAACCAATTCAAATAGATCTTTGTTCTCTACGACACCATACATGCAAATACCTCCTTGTCAAATCAGATTCCCTTCTTCGGAGATGTTGCACGGAACAGACTCGTACTCTATTCCCGCAAACGTTCTAAGCAACGCCTCGAAGATAATCTGCGCTCCTCTCGGCGGAACGGCCATACCTATTTGCCGACGGACACTTTCTTTGTTACCCGTAAAAAGGTAGTCATCAGGAAATGTCTGCAATCTTGCACGTTCGCGATTTGTCAATGCACGAGGTTCTTTGTAGTGGTAAATGTGCGTACCCCCGCCTCCAGAGCCAGTGACCGTATATGCCGGTTTTGCCGGATCAAGACGTTTATAGATTTGACTGATCTTCGCGCCTTTGACGTTCAGCCGAAGGTGATGCGGCAGATTGGCAGTAAAGGCATTTTCTCCGGGACGAATATACTTTAGCCGCTCAACCACCTTTGCATTTTGCATTGTAAGCACATTATTCGGCGCGTCGGCCGGAATCGGAGGATTCTCAAGGGCGGCTCTCGCCGAGTTATCACGCGGTTCAAGCGCGGATGGGTTGGGTGGACGGAAAGTAAAGGGCTGATCGTTTCGAATGCCGATGATGATGATTCGATGACGAGTCTGCGGCACTCCATAATCCTCAAACCGATAGAGATGCGGATATATTTTGTATCCTGCGTCTCTCATACTCGCAAGTATTTTTTTGAAAGCCATCCCTTCGTTGGCGCTTGCAAGCCCACCCACATTTTCCGCAAAGAACCAAAGGGGCTGGAACTTACGAAGAATCGCAATGCCATATTGGTAGAGAGGACCGTATGCGCCGTCAAATCCCTTGTGTTCGCCAACCAAGGAAAAATCATTACACGGAAAACCAAACGCGAAACCATCAATGTCCGTCAGCCGCCTGTCATCAAGAGCAAGTTGTCTAACATCCGCGCAGATAACCGATTCCGGCGAATCTGGACAGATATTTTCGGCATACGTATTGCAAGTCTGACGATCATAGTCATTTGCCCAAGCATGGACAATCTTGAAATTTGGATTTTCGATACACGCATTCAATGCCCCACAGGCCAGACCGCCAGGGCCACAGAAAAATTCGCCCATTCGATAGGGTGCGCCATTTGCCGTATTTGGCAACAAGTGCCGATCAATGCAGGAATCCTGAGCGCCTTTCACGTATGCTATCGGCTCCGTTTTGGGCAAACCTCGCATTGGGAATAGCGCGGACAGAAAATCGTACTGTACGGCCGTCTCGCACACACGCAACTGCTCAGGACGAAGTTTGGCAATTATCTCCGGCAGATATTTCGCAAAATCAGAATCGTTCCGGTCGGAAGATTCAAGGTACGCTTTCAGTTGCCGACGAACCCTGGGCGCGGTTGCGAAGTCCGCCGTGCGGACGATGACACGCGCCACATCGCCAAACAAGTCGCCCTTGTACCGGCATGTGGATGTTTTAAAGAGAAGATACCGGTCTCCGTGAGCCTTACCTTTGGCAGGATAGCCGTAGTCGCAAACCAACTCGTCGCGCGTCTTGATTCCGACGAACGACGCCGCGTAAGTTCTCTGCTCCCTCGTTCCATTAAAGAGCCAAAGCTCCGTAATCTGCGCGACATCAGTCACGCAGATTTTATCCGTCTCCGAAATCGGATAGTTGTACCAATCAGGCCACTTCGCCAACTGGTCGCCCTTGTACGTGCCGACCAGCACAACTCGCTCTCCGCCTGTTCTTCTCATGCGGGAATTATAACATATTTTGGCAGTTGGGACGTTTCACCGTTTCAGAACGCCCGCACAACCGCCAGGACGATTCAGGCACCGGCGGCGATGATGAGTCCAAGGCCGACGAGGAAGAGGACGAACATGGCGAGATTCAGCGCGTTCGCCCGCGCCGGCGCCCCCTTGAACTCCTTCCACACGAGAATGCCCCACAACGCCGAGACGAGCGTCGCGCCCTGTCCGAGGCCGTAGGAAATCGCCGTGCCGGCCTTGCCCGCCGCCACGAGGTTGATGCCATTGCCAAGTCCCCAAATGAGGCCGCCCAGCACACCCACCAGATGGACGGGCAACCCGCCCTTGAAATATGCCTTTTCCGTAATCGGCTCGCCCGACACGGGATGGCGCATGGCGATCGCGTTGAAGACGAACGTCGACGCGAAGATGCCGCAGGCGAACACGAAGAACGCCGAATAGGGCGTCATCATGCCGGCCTTCGGCGCGGCCGCCGCGAAGTCCATGTCCATCGTCTTCGCGACGAAATCATAGAAGAACGCCATCAAGACACCGCAGACGACGGACAGCGCGAGGCCCTTCGCCAGCGACCGTCCCGCGCCGCTCGACACGGCGGACGTCTGCGCGGCCTTCAGCTTGTAGGCGAACGCATTGCAGAGAATCGCCACGACGATAATGGCCACGCCGCCGAAGAGCAGCCCCGGCTGGCCCGCCGTCGCGCCCGTCGCCTGTGCGCGCAAATAGTTCACCACCACGCCGAGGACGAGCGCAAGGCCGATGCCCACGGGAAACGCCACGCTCATGCCCGCAATCGAGATCGCCGCCGCGAGCAGGATGTTCGCCGCGTTGAAGACGACGCCGCCCGCGAACGCGCTGCCAAGGTTGGCGGCGGAGGCCTGGGCGAGGTTCGGCAGGAAACTCCACGCCTTCGGGCCACAGACGCTGCCGAACGTCAGCCCGGAGACCAGCGCGAAAAGCAACACGCCGATCACGTAGTCCCAGTAGAACAGCTCGTACCGCCACGTCTTGCCGGCGAGCTTCTGGGTGTTGCCCCAGCTGCCCCAGCAGAACATCGTCACGACGCAGAACAGAACGGCCAGCGAATAGTTGTTGCAAAAATACATGGATGACTCCTCGTGTTGGTTTGAAAAACGACGTTCAGATCTCCGCACGATGCGGAATCGACGGCTGGGCGCCGCGTCGTGTCACGGACACGGCGGCCGCCTTCTGGGCAAACACAACGGCCTCCGCAATCGGCCGCCCCTCGGCAAGCGCCACGGCGAACGCGCCGTTAAACGTGTCGCCCGCCGCCACCGTGTCGACGGCTTTCACCTTCACGCAGGGGTAGAGCGTCCCTTCGCACCAGCACCCCTTCGCGCCCATCGTGATGATGACGTGGGCGACGCCGCGCCGTTTCAGCACGGCGGCCGCCCGCGCCGCGCTCGCGGCGTCCGTCACAGCCACGCCCGTGAGGCATTCGGCCTCCGTCTCGTTCGGCGTGATCCAGTCGAGCGTCCGATAAAGTTCTTTCGGCAACTTGGCGGCGGGCGCGGGGTTGAGAATCACCGGCACGTGCGCCCGCGCCGCCGTCTGCGCCGCCCAGAGCACGGTCGGAATCGGGGTTTCGAGTTGCAGAAGCAGCGCGTCGGCCCGCTCGATTTCGGCGGCGAACGGCGCAACATCCGCCGGAACGAGCGTCCCGTTCGCGCCCAACGCCACGGAGATGACGTTCTGCCCCTTCGGATCGACGAGGATGAGCGCCGTGCCGGACGCGACCGTCGCGTCCACGACGAGATGCGCCCGAATGCCATCCTTCTTCAACCGCGCCGCCGTGTCCCGCCCGAACACGTCGTTCCCGACTTTGGCGATAAACGTGCAATTCCGTTTCTTCGCCGAAAGCCGCGCCACGGCCACGGCCTGGTTCGCGCCCTTGCCACCCGGATTCATGGCGAACGCCCCGCCGCAGACCGTTTCGCCCGGAACGGGGATTTTTGCGCCGGACACCACCATGTCCGTGTTCGTGCTACCCAATACGACAATCATCGTTCACTCCTTCCGTTCACTGTCCATCCCGCCGCGCAAACCCGGCGTCTCCGGCCCGAAACTTTCGGGCAACAGCGCGTCGAGCGTAAAGCCGGTGTAGTCCATGGGCGTTCGCGCCACGAAAATCTGAAACGTGCGCGGGTCGCAGAACTCGCGCATCACCTGGCGGCAGATGCCGCACGGCGTACAGAAATCCGTCACACGCCCGTCGCGCCCTCCGGCGACGGCCAGCGCGACGAGCCGCCGTTCCCCGTGGCAGACGGCGGCAGCGATCGCGTTCCGCTCGGCGCAGACCGTCGCGCCGAACGAAGCGTTCTCGACGTTCGCGCCCGTGTAGACGCGCCCCGAGGCGGCCAACACGGCCGCGCCCACCTGAAAACGGGAGTACGGCGCGTAGGCCCGTGCCACCATCGACAAGGCGCGGGCAACCAGATCCGCGACAACGGATGCGTCCAACATGTCTTTCATCTTCCGTCCTCCTGCGCGGGGATTGGAACGGGTGGCATCCCGACGACCTTCCGCAGGTAGCGGACGCCGCCGTCGACGTCGGTGAACGCGCCGTCGAGCTGTGCCTCGAAACAGGCCGACAGCCACGTCGCGAACTGCGGCGACGGCGCGTACCCCAACGCAATCAAATGGCGTCCTTGGACGATCGGCTTCGGCGCAACGGCGGCCAAACGCAACCGTTCCGCTTGCTCGGCCAGCCACCGCAGCTCTTCGCCACGTGGCGCTTCGCCCTCCGCCGGCGGCCGCCCCTCGACGTCGGCCTGCGCAACGCGCAGCAGACGGTCGATCCGGCCGACACGTAGCGCAAGGCGACGAATGGCCGCGTCGCCGGCGTGCGACCGCCACAGCGAAAACGGCTGCATGTGGCCGTTCACGAGCGGCGGCACGTCCCGGAGAATGCGTTCCTCGTGCGTGAGCCGCCGCAGAAAGGCGCGCGTCGGTTTCACGCCCGCCGTGTCGTGCCCCAGACTGCGAATCCGCCGTTTCACGGGATCGTACCGCGTCGTGGCGGGCTTGCCGAAGTCGTGGCAGAGGACGGCGAGTCCGACGATGAAATCCTCCGTCGCGTCGCCGATGCGATGCCGCGCAAACGCATCGAGCGCCCAGCACGTGTGATTCCACACGTCGCCCTCCGGATGCCAATGCGGATCTTGACGACAGCCGATGAGCGCCCGAAGTTCGGGGAAGTATTTCGTCCAGCCGACGGCTCGGAGGAACGCCAGCCCCCGGGCAATTTGGATGCCCTTCGTGAGCAGTTTGCGCCACTCGTCGCACAGGCGTTCCGGCGGCAGGTCTTCAATGTCCATCGTTCGGCAGACGGCGACCGTTTCCGGCGCGGCCGTCAAACCGAACCGCGCCACGAACTGCATCCCGCGCAAAACGCGCAGCGGGTCTTCGATGAACTTCGGCGAGACGTGGCGGAGCACACGGCGTTCCAGATCCGCAACCCCGCCGTAGGGATCCTCAAACGTTTCATCCAGCGGATCGTAGTACATCGCGTTGATGGTGAAATCGCGGCGGCTGGCGGCCTCCGCGATTGAAAGGTTCGGATCGGCGTCGACGAGAAACCCCTTGTGGCCACGGCCGCGTTTCGATTCGCGGCGCGGCAGAGCGATGTCGATGTCGACGTGCTTGATCTTGAGGACGCCGAAAGACGCGCCGCAGGCGTCGAACGCGAACGCCGGCGCCAAGACTGCCTGGAGACGAGACGCGTCCAGTCCGAAAACCTCGAGATCCACGTCCTTGACGTCCGAGGCGCCCAGAAGCAAATCGCGCACGGCCCCGCCGACCATCAGCGCACGACCGCCGGCCGACCGCACCAGACGGGCAATCGTCTGCACAGCCGTCCGCACGTCGGGTTTCAACACGACCAAATCCAGTTTTTTCGTCCACACGTCCATCTCGCAAGCAACACGTTGTTTCTACGTTGCGTCATCGTAGCATAAAGCACGACTGCCTCCCGCCTCCGACCGCCACGATGTCCGTCAGATTCGCAGGGTCGTCCATGCGGAGGCAACGGATTCGCCCGCCTTGTTCCAGCAATTGAAGGGCGTGACGACGAAGCGAACGGGACGCTTGGGCGGCACGGCGGACAGGGCGAAACGACATTTGACGTCCGCCATGTCGTCCTTCTCCGCGAACATGAAACGGTCGGAGAAGACGCGCTTCTCGTCCACGATCCGCACGACGTCGCCGATCATCATCTCCATGCGCACCGAATAGTCGTGCGCCCGGTCGCCGCCCGTGGCGGACGTGACGGACGGGAACGACACTTCGACCTGCGGATGGACGTGCCCGGCACGGTCGCGCCCCTTCTCGATTTTCTTCACGGCGACCTTCGCGCCCGTCGCGAACTTCGGCGGCTTCGACGCCACCACGCGCGGCGCGAACGCATACGGACGCTCCTTCGTGCCGAGCGGCACGACCCAGTCGTCGCCCAGGACGCCGCCGAAAACGAATTCGCGGCGGTGGAACGTGATGCAGTTGTCATAGACCGTCATCACCATGCCCTGATAGACGTTCGTCACCTCGCTGAACATGGGCATCTCGCGCACGGGCGGACGCGGATCGCAGTCGTGGCCGTTCTCGCGTCCCGGCCCGGCGAACGCCCAGCCCACAAGGCAACCGCAGTTGACGCCCGTGAACGCGCCCTGCCAGATGCTCCGCTCGTCCGCCAGCGAATTGTGGCTGTGGCCGGTGAGACAGACGCAGTTCGGATAGTTGGACAGCACCTTGGTCGAAAGGCCGTCGTCCTGCCCGTTCCCCCACCGTTCGCCGCCAAGCAACCACGAGGCGTTGACCGTGTCGTCCGGCTGGTCGTGCTGGCAGTAGAAGAAGACCTTGGCCTTGGCGAGTTCCGCGCCGTGCTTTTTGAACGCCTCCACGATGGGCGTCTTCTCCTTGTGGTAGGTGGAAGGCCAATGGCGCATGACGAACGGATAGCCCTTCACCGTCTTGATGTAGTAGGGCGCATAGTCCTCGTTGAAGAGACGCTTCCACGTCTCCTGCCGATGGAACGCAAACGCGCGGTCTTTCCACTTGGTGGCCAGCTGGTCGTACGTTTCGTCGGGCTTCTTGTGGTAGAGCCAGTCATCGAGATCGTGGTTGCCCGTGATGAACAGACGCTCCACGTGCCGGCCGTCGGACGCGGTGTCGTTCGGGAAGACGGTGTACCACGTCTCCGCGACGATTTCCAGCTGGTCGATGCCGCCGGACGTGATAAGATCGCCCGCAATCAGCACGGCGTCCACCTTCTGCGCGTCGAAGTAGCGAAGGGCCTTGAGCATATGCTCGTTGCTGTCGCGAACCCCCGGCCTCTTGTTCGTCACGTGGACGTCCGAAATGAGGCCGACCTTGAGACGCGGCGCCCCCTGGGGGACGACGGACGGCGGCACGGCGGCCTTGCCCACGCCCGCGCCCACGGCACCCGTAGCGACAATCGATCCGAGAAATTCACGTCTGTTCATTTTTCCGTCCTTCTCTTTTCATGTTTCAAAAATCCAATCATTCCACCGTCCCGGCCTCGTCCCCCCGCCCGCTTTCCACCACACGCGGCAGACGGGCGAGCAAGCCCTGGCAACCGGCCAGCACGTCATCCCACGTCGCATCGAAATTCCCCGTGTACCACGGGTCGGCGACTTCCGCGCCGTCGCGTCCCGCGTATTCGAGCAACAGGTGGACTTTCGACCGGTCTTCGGGATAGACGAGACGCAGCAGATCCGCTCGGTTGTAGGCATCCATGCCAATCAAGAGGTCGTATGTACGGGCTTTCGCGGGCGTCAACAACCACGCCTGACGGGATGTGAACGGCACGCCTTTCTCGCGCAACTTCGCCCGCGTGCCGCGATGGACGTCCGCCCCCGTGCCGTCGAACCGAATGTTGTCCGGATGAAGCGCGGCGGACTCGACCACGACGTCCGTCCGCCCCGCCCGTGCGAGCAGATCTTTCATCACGAACTCCGCCATGGGCGAACGGCAGATGTTTCCATGACATAAAAACAGGATCTTCACATTCTTACCCGATTGCAGAATTCACCAGATTTTTCGCAGAACCACCATGCCCGAAAAACGTATCGCGCGTTTCAATCGGCCTGGAGCAACAGCCCCGTGCTGGCGATGTCCTCGGAGTCGAGCGCGTAGGCGGGATCGATCTCCACGGGCGTCGTTTCCGCAACCTCAACTCCCGCAGCGGCCAGCTGGCGGCGCCACTTGGCCTGCAAGTCGGCCTGACACGTGGCGGGCGAATCTTTGCCCTCGGCGTTCTTCACGGGCGAAAACTCCTCGTGGCGGTCAAACGCGAAGCACGTCACACCCGCCGCGTCGCCCAATGCATCGAAAATGAACTTCTCGAACTTGTAGCCATTCGGCTCGGTCGCTTTCACCACGTTCCCCTTCTCGTCCACCGTGGCGATTTTCTTGTGGGCGAGATGCAGCGGCATGTCCTTCGCAGCCTCGTGTTCAAGGAACGCACGGTCGAACACGTGGATGGCCGGCGAACCGTACTTGAAGTAGAGGTCGCCCGTCTTCGTACGACGATTGTTCATCTCGTCCGTCATCTCGGTGTATTCAATCATGTCGAAATGCCCGTCGCGCTTTACGACCATACCCAGCCCTTCGTTCGGATCGCGCTTCGCGCAGAGTTTGAGCGAGTAGTCGCTCTTCTCCAACGTATGGAGGCCGATGAACGCGGGGTCGGCCACCTCGACGAGCGGATTGTCCACCTGGAAGTAGAAGAGCGTCTTCACGCCGCGCTTCTTCATGTCCGCAAAACAACCATTCGCCTTCAGGGCGGCGATCATGCCGCCATGCCCGTCCGGACTCATGAACACGTGGCCGGGCGCATCGAGGATGATTTTGCCATCGGCCGTCATGCCGGGCCACATCCCCTGCTTGAAGAACACCACGTCATCCGCGTTGAGACCGAAGTAGTCGTTCTCCTCAAAATGCGCCACCGTGGCGTCGTAGTTCGCCGCGCTCGTCATCACGTAGAACGGAATGTTCGTCGCGTAACGGACGGAGAGCGCAAGGATCTTACGTGCGTGGAAATAGAAAAGCGACGCCCCCGTGACGGGGCCGATCGAATACGCGCCCTTCGGCCCGTCGAAACCGAGCCGCGAACCCTGACCGCCCGCGACGAGCAACACGCCCACATGGCCCGTGCGCAATTCAGCCTCGCCCGCCGCGCGCGCCTTCTTGAGCGCGGCGCCTTTCAACTCGGCAACTTTCGGCGCCGTCGGCTTCCCCTTCTTCACGGGCGCCGCAACGACACCCGCCGCGCCCGGCAACAACGCCTGGCAACGCTTAACCTCTTTGAAGTCGATTGTCGCGATCTGCTCCAAGAGCGCTTTCCGTTCGGACGCTTTCAGTTTCTTCCAGTAACGCAGAATCTGTTCCTGCCCGTTTTTCTTCAAAAGCGCCTGAGCCTGTTCGTATGTCATTTCAGAATCTTCTTTCCTTCATATGCGCCGCGACGAAAATGCCGCGACGAAAATCCAAAAGATGCAACCGATGCGTCTATGTCTATATTATACCACATGTGAATCATGAGAGGACTTCGCCGTCAGGCGAAGATACGGCGAAAATCGACATCTTCGGCGGCAAGGACGAAGACGGGCGATGGCACGCCCGCCACACCGTCGCGCAGGGTTGCGAGATACGCGCCGTAGGACGCCGGCGTCTCGTCCGGTTCCGGACGACGCAGACCGATGAACGAGACGGCCGCATCGGACGAACTCTCCCGGATCGTCTCCCAAAAGGGCCGCCCGTCCGATTCGAGCACGCGGTCGACCGCATGGATGCGGAAGCGCCGCAGAAGTTCGCCCAACACACGCCGCCCCTCTTCGGGCGTCCGCCGCTTGACGATCATGTTCGCGCGGATGCCGGACGCGCCGCGCCAACGTTCGCCTCGTTCGAGCAACAGACCGAGCGCCAGCATCAACGCGCCGTTCGCGTTCTGTCCGCGCCACCAAATATCGACATACCCTTTCTCGGCCGGCTCCGCGTCGCGATCCATCACGATCGCATTCCGCCGCTGGCGCACGATGAGCATCAGCAACGACGCGAACGCCTCCATGTTCCGCAACGCCGGCGTCCCCAGCATGAGCGTGTTCGGCACAATCGGCCCAAACCCGTACGTCCGCACAAGTTCCGCCATGCCCGCGTATTCGCTTGTGGACGGCAGCAGGCGCACGTAGGCCGACAGACCGATCTTCTCCGCCGAGCGACGGACGGAATCGCGCAATTCCTTTTCGCGAGTCGTCCCACCAAGACCTTCAGGCAGAATCGACGCGAGCGTCACGAGACTGCGTCCGCCCGAAATTTCCCGCGCAAATTCGAGCATTGGCATGTTGGGAATCGGCAACTGCGTCATCACCAATAAGTTCGGCCGCCAGTTCCGTTCTTCCGATCCGCCGCGCTGGAGGCGGTTGAACGCCCAGCGGACGCCCGCCATGACAAGCCCCGTACGCATGTCGCCCCACTGCGCGCGCAACTGCCGCCGCTTGATCCACCAGTAGATGGCCAATTCGCAGACGAGCGCCACGAACGTCCAGCCGGGACTGATCATGAACATCGCGCCCAGACAGCCCACGAACCCCACGAAGGAGAACACCGGCCGGACACGGAACGTCGGCCGCCACGAGGGGTTCGACATCACCTCCTCGAACGCGGCGGAGAGGTTCAGAAGACCGTACGTCGAAAGGTAGAAGAGCGTCAACACGGGCGCGATCACGTTAATGTCGCCCAGCCAGATGCAAACCGCCGCCACGACGGCGCAGAGCAACGCGGCCCGGCGCGGCTCGTCCGTCGCGCCACGCCCGCAGCCGATGAACGCCGGCAGTACGCGATCCCGCGCCAACGCCTGTACCACGCGCGGCGCACAAAGGAAACTCCCCACGGCGCTCGACAACGTTGCCGACCAGACGCCCAACAGAATCGGAAATTTCCAACGGGCGCACTTCTGGAGGATCATCGTGTCCGTCCGCAAAACGGCCGCGTCCGACACGAAGTGGTACAGCACGATGGGCACCGCCATGTAAATGACGTAGCTCACAATCACGGCGGCCAACGTCCCGCGCGGAATCGATCGCCCAGGGTCTTTTAAGTCGCCCGACATTCCCACGCCGGAAAGGATGCCCGTGACGGCGGGGAAGAAGACGGCGAAAACGGGCCAGAACCCCAGCGCCGGCTCCACGGACACGGCATCCGGCGGCGACAGATCCAACGGTGTCCCGCCCAGAAAAAACGAGACGAGCGAAAACGCAATCGCCCCCATGATGAAGTACTGCGATTTGAGCGCGAGATCCGCCGACAACGTGGACACGAGCGCGAGGACGCCCAGCGTCACCAAGCCCACCACGCGGGAATCCCAGCCCGCGACGAACGGCAGTTGCGAATCGACGAGCGCTTCGGCAAAACCCGACACGTAGAACGCCACGCCAATCGTCTGCGTCAGCGCGAGAGGAATGCCGAACGCCGCGCCCGCCTCCGCGCCGAGCGAGCGCGACAACATGAAATAGGCCCCGCCGCCCTTCATACGCATGTTCGTGGCCAGAGCCGAAATCGAAAGCCCCGTTAAAAACGTGATGACACTGCCAATCGTCACGATGACGAGCGACGTAAAAAGTCCCACGTGGCCGAGCATCCAGCCAAAGCGCAGGTACATGATCACGCCAATGATCGTCAGAATGCTAGGTGTGAAAACGCCCTGGAACGTCCCGAATGCGTACCCACCCGCCGAGAGCCGCCGATCTTTCTTCATTCGCCTTTCGCCGCCTCCGTCACTTCATAGAGAACACCCCGGCGCGTCACAACGGCGTCTGGAGGGGACATACGATAGCGGGGAAACGGACGTACCTCCCAGCACGTCGTACTGACGGCCTGAGGATTTCCACCCCACGTACAGTCGCTGAACTTCGTCGTGTCCGGCAGACGGCCGTCCAACCACGCGAGCGCGAACATACCAGCGGCTTGACAATCCAAATAGACATAGGCGTGTGCGGGCAACGTCCGTGCCACCTCGTTCATGAACCGCGCCGCCGAATCCTCGTCCTGTTTCCACGGATAGGCGAAATAGCGCAAATCGTCGCGAAACGGCAACGGCGCACGTTTCACCATCAGCGCACCCGCCCGCGCCTCGAAAGCATGGACAACGCCCACCGGCACGGCGATGGCGCAGCAGAACGTGCCCAACGCCCACAGATAGACACGCTTCACGCCCACCAGCGCGGGCGCGAGCAACATCGTCGCGTAGAAAAGCGTCGGCAACAGGAACGTCGCCTGATCCGCCACGCGGTAGCGAACCCAAAAGAGAAAATGGATGGCGAACAACGCCAGCAGAAGAAGACGCTCGGGCGGCAGACGGCACGGCGCGCGCAGGAAACCGACAAGCCGCCGAACGCCCGGTACCCAACACGGCAGCGCGAAACTCAAAGCCGCAAGACCAAAATTGAAGAGCGTCACGCGGAACGGCACCCCAACATGCCCCGCCACTTGTCCGCCGAACGGACCGACCAAGACACTCGCAACCGTCGCGCCGAAATCGCCGGACCGGTACCACAAATCGCCCGCCAGCAACAACATTGGCGCCGCACCGATCAGCCACCCACCCACCGCACCCAATGCAAGGCAGCCCGCAAACGCGCGACGGGTTTTGAACGCCACCGGCACAACACCCTTGCCAACGCGGAGGCCGATCAGCGCACAGTAAATAGGCAACGAGAGGAGCGCGAAATTGTGGACGCTGAAATGGAGGCCGTTCAGCAGGAAAAGCAGCGTTCCCGCCTCCAAGCGATCCCGCCGCAAGAAGAACAAAGCCGCGAACAGTTCGCTCGCCGCGAACAGGAGCGACAACGTGTAAACTTCCGCCATCGACGACAACCACCACGTCATATGCGCACAACCGAACGTCAACGCCGCCAACGCCGCCGCTTTCACGCAGGACGTCAGACGCCACGCGCAGAGAAAGGCCATCGCCACCGCACCCGCCGCAAACACGCCGCCTAGCGCGTTGATGAACCACATGCGAAACGCGGCTGGCACACAGAGCGACAGGTAATGGCACAGTCCCACGTAGATGGGATGCGCCCCCACTAAACCAAATTTGCCACTGATATACCGCCCCGCAATATCTCCCGTGCGGATGCGCAGTTGAAAAATCCCCGAATCACCCCACGACACGCCGCGCTGGGCGGTCAATACGTAGAGCAGAAGAAAACCGACAGCCAGCAGCACCGCCGTGCAGATGATCGTCCGCCTAGTCACCAATGTTTTTGAGCACATAGTCGTATCCATACACGAGGTTTCGATAACGCAATTCGCCAGCGGCAGGCCGCGTCAGTTCGGCCAGCGGCGTACCATCGGGAAGTGCAATGCGCCGCACAGTACCGTCATCGACAACCGACAGACCCGTCCCCGCCGCACGGCGTAGGACGTCCGTCGACAAGTTAATGAACGCCAAATCGGCGACGAGATATTCCGGTTCAAAGGAACGCGGAATCTGCGGGGCGCGTTCAAAACGGAGCGCATGGGGGCGTGTGAGCGTGACGGTGGCGAGACGCAACTGCGGCGCGAGGAAAACGATCGTCGTTCGTTCGCCGTCACCCTTCATCACGACTTCGGCGGCAAACGTCTGGTCTTGCCACGCGCCCTCGACGGATTGAACCGTCGTACCCTTCACGTCAAGCAACGCCTCCACGAGCGGCGTCACATCCAACGCGGCGGAGGAACGGAAGCGTACGACCGCCGGCCGTTCACGCACAACGACCGTCCGGCAGCCCGCCAATGCGAACGCCGCAAAAAGGAAAAATAGTAGACTGCTCAAATGTTTTTTCAAAGGCGAACCTCGTCGTTCGAACTTGTCCGCCCATAGTCTAGCATAAATCCACTCGCTCCAAAACATCCTCCAAACGACTGTCAGAAAGGACTCGTTGTACAATCAAATGGAGCCATTCGGAACCATGACGGTACGGCTAGCGCAGAATCAGCATCAGGCCCATCGGCACGGTTTCCAGCCAGAGGTCGGTCGTGCCGGCCGCCGCGTCGGGTTTCGCGTGGAGCGCGACGCCCATGCCCGTGCGGTTCACGTTCGCCCCGCGACAGCCCGTGATTGCCGTCTTTCCATGGACGACGCCGATCTTCCGCGCAAACGGCGCGGGCATCGCCAGACCGTCCGCCATCGCCATGTCCAGTGTCACGCCCGTCGCCTTGAAATCGCCCTTGACCGTGAAGACCGCGTCTTCGTCGGCCTCCCAGTCGAACGCATACCGCGCACCGTCCAGCGTCAGGCCGTCGACCGTGAACGCACTGCCGTGCGCCACCGTGCCGGACGCGACGAGTTCGCCGTTCACGGTAAGGCCGTCGCCGGAGAGATCCGTCACGTCCGCCCGCCCCGGCACCGCCAAGTCCAGCGTTCCGCCGTTCCGCAGGACAAGCCCCGCCGGAATCGCATCCGCCCGTGTCGGCGCGAGAACGCCGCCCTTCACCGTCACCGGCCCGGTGAACGCATTTGTGACCGCCAGCACGACCGTGCCGGCGCCGTCCTTCGTGAACCCGCCGTCCGGGGCGTCGCCGAGCGCGACGTCGTGGACGAGCGGCTGGTTGAACGTGTAGGCCTCGCCCGCGAAATGCGTCGTGTTGACGATTGCGCCGTTCGTGGACACCGTCGCCGCCGTGAAGCCCTCGAACGTGCGGTGAATCGCATTCGTGCCCGTCGGCCAGAATTCGCCGCCGTTGAAGTAGACGTACGTTTCGGACTTCGCGCATCCCTTCGCGTTCTGCACGCTATCCCGCGTACCCGGTACGATGTTCTGGACGATCAGGCGGCCGCCGTGCAGATTGACGTCCGACCGCGTGTTGTTCAGGCCCATCACAATGTTCATGAAATCCACGTAGTCGCCGCCGAACATGTTGAGCGTCGCGTCGCACGACTTGTTCCGCACGGCGCCGTTCGCGTCGTTGAGCCAGCCCATGCGCGTGCCGCCCGCTCCGTCAAGCGACGTGTGGCGGAACGTGCCGCCGTACATGTTGAGCGTCGAATGCGGCGCGGCGAAGCCCTCCTTGTTCGCGGTCTGCCCGAAGCGGAACACGCCCTTGAGCGTGAACGTGCCACCGTACATGTTGAAGAACGTCTGGCACGACGAATTCAGATACTGGAGGTCGTAGTTGAAGATGAGCGTATTCACGACGGCCTCGCCCGCGTACTGGTTGTAGACGGCGTAGCACGTGTCCCAGCCCGGACGGCGCATACAGCGGCCGAGCTGCATGTACTCGCCCTTGAGGAGCATCTGACCACCCATCATGTTGAGCGTCGCCACGTTCGTCGCGTAGGCCCAGCCGCGATCGGCGGCGCCGACGTGCATCTCGCCGGAGCCGCTGCCCGTGCAGATGAGGTTGACCTGCCCTTCCGCGCCGATGTCCATCGTCCCCTCGTCCACCACGAACGCGCCGGCGCGATTCAACGCCGACGACCCGTTCGCCGGCCATGGTGCGGCCTTGTTCATGTTCTCGACGCTCGGACACAGCACGCCAAGCACGTTCGTGGCGTTCGCGGCGCGGAGACGCAACGTACCGGGACCCGTCTTCTGGAACGCACCGCGATTTTGATCCGACCACGACACCCACGCGGACTGGAACGGCCGCGTCAGCGTCAAGTCGTGGTCAAGGCGGAACGTCGTCGCCATACACGCGGCTCCCAGGTGTTGTATGAACGTGCGGTCCGTCGTCGCGTCCGGTCCCGTGTAATGGAACGTGCAGGGGCCGAACACAAGATTCCCGTCTGTGCCGAACGAACTGGCCGCACCCGTGTTCGCCATCTTGGACGCCTTTACCGTGCCGCCCGACATCCGCGTATCCCCGACGTACGTGCTGTCCGTCCCCAATTCTAGCGTGCCGGAGTTCATGTCCGTGTTGAAACGGATGGTGCCGGCCGATGCGCGGATCGGCGACAGAAGACGCGCCACGTGGCCGGATGTCGAATGGAACGCCAACGGCCCCTCGCTGCGGATCGGCGTCGTCAGCGTATGGTCGCCGCCGTTGAAGCGCACCGCGCCGCGCCCCGGATCCGAGTCCCAGAACGTAGCGCCCATCGCGAAGTTCAGCAACCCGTCCCCGCCGATCGAATAGCCCGCCGAACCGTGGGCGGCGTTGAGCGTCAACTGCCCTAGATGGACGTCGCCGGCCACGTTCACGGGCACGTTCGCCGCCGTGGCCGGATTGAAGACGATCACTTCGCCCCAGGCGTTCTGCGGCGCGACGCCGTCGACCCAGTTTTCCGCCGTGTGCCAGTCGCCGCCCGTCGCGACCGCGCCCCACGTGGCCGCCGTCGCGCGCGCCAAGTTGCCCGACACGGTGGCGGTGATTGCCATCCACTCGCCCAAAAGCCCGCCCCAGCCCGACGGCAGTTTGACCTTGGCGAACGCGATCCGCGCGTTCGGATAGTATTTCGTCGGCTGAACGAAGTTCTCCAGGTCGACGTTCGCGTCGCAGGACGCGCGGTAGACGAGCGCCGTGTACGTGCCGGCCTGAAGGATCAGTTCCGTCGCCTGGCCGTTCCAGTTTCCACCCGGATGGTTGAGGAACGTGACCGGCCCTTCCACGGCCAGCGTGCCGGAGACGTGCCAGTAGGCGGACACGCCGCCAGCCCCGACGTCGAGAATCGCCGGATCGTCGGCCGCGCCGTCCAGCGTCAGATTGCCGATGGCGTGGCCACCCCAATTGTTGCTCGTGCGAATGCGTCCGCCCGCCCGCAGCACCACGTCGTTGTTCGGAAACGAATTGAAGCCCAGCCCCAGCGCGGCGTTCTCGGCCACGATCGGCCCCGCGAACGCATAGATCGCGCCCTCGCGGAAGTGGACCGTGTTGCCGCCCGTCACGCGGATGCCGCCGTCCGCCGTATCGCCCAGCGCGGCGGCGCGGGAGATACGCACCGTCGGCGGAATGTTGATGTAGTTCTGCTGCGCGGCGTTCGTCTCGACCGAACCCCAAAGCGACGTGTCGATCGTCCAGCCGCCCGCGCCCAAGACGACGTTCGTGGCCGCAAGAACGTTCTCGACGACGCTGCCGGCGCAGATGGGCTGGAAGATGCCACCGTCGCAGAAGAGTTCGGTGTTGCCCGCGGAACCGTTGCCCGCGATTCGGCGGGCGCGCAACGTGCCGCCCGTACGCAATGTGACCCTGACCGGCCCGCGGCCACCCGTGGAGTCCATATTGAACTGCGCCGCGCCCAGGTCGATCCTGCCGTTGTCCGAAACCTCGATTTCAACGGGCGTCGTGTTGTCCGCACCGTCGACCGCATGGACGGTCAAGTCCTTCTTCGCGCGCACCACGCCGCCGCGCGTCACCGTCATGCGGTTCGTCGTGTCCGCCGTCGACTTGTGCGACGCGACACGCAGCTCGCCAGCCACGTCCACCTCGCCACCGTCGACGACAAGGTTCGACCGCAGCGTCTGCTCTTCGCCATATCGGTTGAAGCCCATGTACAGCGTCGCCCCCACGGTCAACCGTCCGCCAGCCACCGTCAGCACGGCGTCCGCGCCATCGGGCAGCGTCGCGCGGTCGCCGCCGTAGTACGGCACGAAGACTTCGCCCGCCACGCGCGTCTCGCCGCCGCGAATCGTCAGCTTCGCGCCGTAGTTCTCGCCGGAGAAGCGGCGCAGACGCTGCCCGACGCCCAGCCGTTCGATGTCGAGGACAAGTCCGTCGGCGCCCCATTCCATCTCGCCCCGCGCGACGCCGAAATTGGGCGTGCCGTAGTCCGGCGCGTCGCCCGTGTCGGGATAGAGTTCGTCCGTCCGCGCCGGATCGTACAACGTCCAGTCCGTCCCCGTCTGGAACGGCCCCGCGCCCGCCAGACACAGTTTGCCCGCGCCGGTCTTCAGGAGGCCGCCGCGCATCTGCGCGATCGCGTTCAGCGTCACCGTCGCCTCTTCATTCGTCACGTCGAACACCGCCGCGCGGCTGCAGCCCGTCGCCAGCGTCAAGCCCGGCACCGTGCAGGAACCGCCCGTGTAGCGGAACGTGCCGGGGCCGAGCAGCAGGTCATCCGCCGAATCGACGAAGTCGAGCGACGCCACCTCCGTGACGCCGAATCCCGTCTGGAGCCGCGAACCGACCGACGCGCCCGACAGCACGACATGGCCGCCCGGCGACGTCGTGTTGAGCGCCAGCGTCCCCGCGCCCGACACGCGGCCGAACAGCGTGGCCGTCGCGCCCGCCGACACGTTCACCTGTGCGCCGCGCGTCCCCGTTGACACGTCGGCCGCGATGGTCTGTGTCCCCGCCTCGACGTTCAGATACGGCACGTACCCCGCCGCGTCGAACGCCAGCGTCCCGTCCGCGAACGCATAGGGGTTCGCGGAGGAAACCGTCATGCGGCCGACCGTGCGCGTCGCGCCGAGCGCGACCGTCGTGCCGCCGGCGTCCGCCGCCCGCGTGAACAGCGCCTCCGCGCCCTTCGCGTCCGGCACGACGCCGCCTTGCCAGTTGTCCGCCTCGCCCCACACGCCGCCCGCCGCGTCCGTCCAGACGTTCGCGCCCGTCGCGGCGGCACGGACGGCCACTTTCAGCGTCGTCGTACCGTTCGCCGTCTCCGTCGTGAAATCGTAGGCAAAGCCCGGCGCGGGATTCGCGATCGCCACGTCGTCCGCATTGAAGGACGACCCCTCGGCGGAGAACGTCATCAGCGTGTACGTCCCCGCCGTCGCGAGCGCGGCCGTCGACCCACGCGCCGCATAGAGGGCCAGGTTCAGAAAACCGTCCAGCGTCGCCGCGCCGCGCACCGTCAGCGGCAGCGTCGGCACGAGCGCCAGGCCGGCCCTCGGCGCGAACGTGGCGGTGGCGACGGTCTGTGCCGCGTTCGTGGCGATGAACAGGCCGCCCGCGCCGACTTCAAGCGGCGTTTCCGGGACTTTCACCGTTCCCGTCAGCGCCATCGATCCGCCCAGCACCCGCGTGGGGCCGGTGTAGGCAAGCTCGTTCTCGAAGCGGAAGCCGGCGCCGGACGCGCAGTTCGTCGCAATCGTCACGCCGCCGTCCACGGCCACGCCCGGCATCGGCCGGATCGTCACGCCCACGCGGGAGACCACGCCCGCGTTCGCGCCGAGAAACGCCGCCCCCTGCGTTCCCAGAAGGATTTCGCTTTCGCCGGTCGTACCGGGATTGTTCGGCTTCTGCAGCCACCACGCCGTCTCGGCGTCCTTCGCGGAGATGATCGACATCAGCGTTCCGCCGTCCAGCAGAATGTGCAGCTTCGCGTTCTTGTTGCCGACGATTTCCTGGCGGTTGAACCCCACCGTTCCGCCGTCGTGCACGTAGACCGTCGTGTCGCCGTACAGATTGCCCGTCCAGCGGTAGGGATAGAAGAACCCGGCGAAGCGGGCGACGGCGCGGTCGCTGACCTCGATCCTGTTCGTCGCGCCCGGCGAAGCGTACTGCCCGTACCAGTTCAAATTCACGTTCAGGGTGGACGCCCCGTCGAGCGTCAACGTGCAGTTCGCGCCCGTGTCGTGGCCCATGCGGAAATGGTTCACGGTCAGTTCGGAACTGTCATGGAGTTCGATGCGCGGCGCGGAACGGTAGACAAGCCCGTCGCCAAAGCATCCCTTCGCGGGCTGGCAGGCGCCCATCGCCAGATCGCCCCGCACTTTCAGCACGGCGTCGCCCGACAGGCGCAGGGTCGATGCCGGCGGCTCTTCCGCCGTCGTGGTCGACCCGTTGTTGTAGCCGACGAGCAGCCACGAGGATATCGTCGTCACGCCGCCGCGCAGGTCGAGCGTCCCCGCCGTCTCGACGCCGTTCGTCGTCGTGAAGGAGCCGACGTAGAGACCGTTCTGGGTGACGTTCAGCGAGCCGCCGTGTTCGCCGAACACGACCGTGCCGTCGGCGATCACGAGGCCGCCAAGCGGACCCGACGGCGAATCGCCGTTCGGCGCGAACGCGAGCGGCGTGCCGGGGCGCGTGGAGGACTGTCCGTTGCGGCTCGTCGGATCGCCCTGGGCGTTCTTCGTGGCGGACCCGAAATCGTACGTGCCGTTCGACGTGAGGGAGAGCGTGCCGGGGCCCGTCTTCACAAATGCGCCCATGCGGTTCACGAGCGGCGCGGCGAGTTCGAGGTCGTTCTGAACGTCGAACGTCAGCGCGCGCGTGGCGTCGCACGTGCCGGCAATCGGACGGTCGATCACGCCGCCGTCGGCGCCCACGTAGCGCAGCGTGCCGGAGCCGAACGCGAGCGACGCGCCGCTGCCCAGCGAACCGGGCGAACGGTCCACGCCCGTCTTCGAGACGACGAGCGTGCCGCACCCGTTCGTCAGCGGCCCCTGAAAGTCGCTGGCGGGGTCGAGCGCGACGATGCCGCCGCCGGACGCGCCGGGGTTCGCCACCACGGAGACAAGCCCGTGGATCGCGGGCACGTTCGTCTCCACGCCGTTCCCCGGCGCGATTGTCACCACGTCCATGCCCGCGGCCGACATAGCGACCGCCGCCAAAACCGTTCCCGACAGATTCCGAATTGCCATCAGTCCAACTCCTTCCGCGTTCAGTCCGACCAGACCGAATGATTGATTCTGTGGTAATTATACTATTTTTTTTCTTCGTCAATCCCGGGTTTCACTCTAACAGAAACAGAGCCAAAGAACGCCATCCACGGAAGATGAGGCACATACCGCGCGGGAGAAGGCATGCCTTTACGGCATCTGCTCGCAGGCGATTTCGGCGAGCGTGTGCAGATCCGCGCCCCGGAAGACGTAGACGATCTGGTGGAGCGCCGTGCCGCGCGCGAGCGACGGGACGGCACGGTCGGCACGGTACTTCGCCAGCTGCGCCTTCGCCTCGTCCACCTTCGCGGACATCTCCGCGTCCGAGGCGTCGGCCTTCGCGTACTTGAGTTCGACGAGGTAGCTGTGGAGGACGTCGCCGTAGTGGACGCGCTCGGGGAAGAGGCAGAAGTCGCAGAACCCGCGCGACAGCTCCATCTCCGGCGCGAGGAGGTAGAACTTGAGATGCCCGAACTCCGCCTGCATGTAGCCCTGCACGCGGATCTCGCCCTGGAGGCCGCCGCGCACGGGCGTCGTCTCCGCGTAGTCCTGCGCGAGGCGCTTCAGGAACGGTTCGTATTCGCCCCGGTAGGCGAACGCGCCCGCGAGGCGCGACCATTCCATCCAGTCGGGCGTCCGCGTCCGGCGGTAGGCGTCGCGCAGGTAGTCGAAGAGCTGACGGCGGACGCAGACGTTCGGGATTTTGAAGACCGTCTGCCCCTCGCGCCGCCCCTGCATCGAGACGATGCCGTAGTAGTGGAAGAGCGAGTGGAAGTTCGCGA
>CAYZYQ010000046.1:0-22386 GCA_964482645.1 uncultured Lentisphaeraceae bacterium
ACGGTCGACCTGTCGGGCTGGTACGCCGCCGCCGGCGTCGTCGTCGAGTTCTGACGCGCGGGGCGGGCGTGGGAGGGCGGCCGCCGCAAGGTCAAATTGCAAACCCTCAAACGCGGTGAGGTTTGCTATAATTTCGGTGGACGTTTGTCCGAAAAATCTGAAACCGAATTGATTGGAAACAACATCTGCCATGTACATCACGTGTCTCGACCTTGAAGGCGTTCTCGTCCCTGAAATCTGGATTGCGTTTGCCGAAAAAACGGGCATCCCCGAATTCCGCCGCACGACCCGCGACGAGCCGGACTACGACAAGCTGATGCGCTATCGTCTGGACCTGCTGAAGCAGCATGGTCTCGGCTTCCGGGAAATCGAGTCCGTCATCGCGACAATCGAGCCGCTGGACGGGGCGAAGGCGTTTCTCGACGCCCTGCGCGAAAAGATGCAGGTGCTGATCGTGTCCGACACGTTCGACCTTTTCGGTCGTCCGCTCATGAAGAAGCTCGGATGGCCGTCGCTCTTCTGCAACACGCTCCAGGTGGCGTCGTCGGGCGAAGTGACGGGCTATCAGATGCGCTGCCCCAAGTCCAAGCTCACGACGGTGCAGGCGCTCCAGAGCTGCGGGTTCGAGACGATCGCGTCCGGCGACAGCTTCAACGACCTCGCGATGATCCGCGCCTCGAAGGCGGGCTTCCTCTTCCGCGCGCCCGAATCGATCAAGCGGGACAACCCCGACCTGCCGGCGTTCGAGGCGTACGACGACCTCAAGCGGGCGGTGTTCGCGGCGGCGGGCATTGCCGAGTAGGCGGCGCGGGGTCTGTATCGTCGCTGTCTGTCAAATCAATCTGTCAACATTCATTCAATCGGAAAGGGTCACACATGAACCAAGCGGAAAAAGAGCGTCTGGCGAAGCTGGGCACGAAGTTCACGGCGAAGGGGTACATCAAGAAGGAAATCGAGGCGATCCGCCAGCAGGTGGGCGACAAGAAAGTCCTGCTGGCCATGTCGGGCGGCGTCGATTCGTCCGTCTGTGCGGTGCTGCTGCACCAGGCGATCGGCAAGCAGCTCACCTGCGTGTTCGTGGATCACGGCTGCATGCGCAAGAACGAGGCCAAGGAGGTCAAGAAGGTCTTCAAGGGCCAGTTCGGCATCAACCTGATCCAGATCGACGCGGAGGCGCGGTTCCTTGAAAAGGCCAAGGGCATCACGGATCCGGAACTCAAGCGCAAGTGCATTGGCGCGGAGTTCATCCGCGTGTTCGAGGAGGAGGCGAAGAAACTCGGACGGATCGAGTTCCTCGGCCAGGGCACGATCTATCCCGACATCATCGAATCCGGCGTGGGCGGGCACAAGGCCGTCAAGGCGCACCACAACGTGGGCGGTCTGCCGGAGGACATCGGGTTCGAGGGACTGGTCGAGCCGGTGAAGTACCTCTACAAGGACGAAGTTCGCAAGGTCGGCCGTGCGCTCGGCATTCCGGATTTCATGGTCGACCGCCAGCCGTTCCCGGGGCCGGGGCTTGCCGTGCGCTGTCTGGGCGAACTCACGAAGGAGAAACTCGACATCCTGCGCGAGGCGGATTTCATCTTCCGCGACGAAATGGCCAAGGCCAAGCTCGACAAGAAGGCGCAGCAGTTCTTCGCGGTCAACACGAACGTCAAGAGCGTGGGCGTGAAGAACGGCGCACGCACGTTCGGCTACGTGATCGCCATTCGCGCGGTCTCCACCAGCCAGTTCGTCAAGGCCGGCATCGTGGAACTGCCGTTCAAGTTCGTCACGGCCGTGGCGGAGAAGATCGCCACGAAGGTGAAGGGCGTCAACCGCGTGGTGTGGGACATCACGCCGAAGCCGCCGGCCACGATCGAATGGGAATGATGCGGGGGAGGAGCGGTCGATGAAACGTGTTCTCGTTGGCGCGTGTGCGGCGTGTGCGGTCTGGGGCGCCGCCGTCGCGGCGGAAAAGTTAAATCCCTACGGCATTTGCGCACACGTCACGCGCGGCGAGGACACGGTTCGGACGGCCGAGCTCCTGCGTCCGGCCGGACTGGGCTGGGCGCGGAGCGACTTCGATTGGCGGACGATCGAGAAGAAGCCGGGCGTCTGGGACTTCTCGCGTTTCGACAAGGTCATCGCCGACCTTGAGGCGCGGGGCGTCCAGCTGCTGCCCATTCTCGGCTATTCCGTTCCGTGGGCGCATCCCGCCCACGAGCATCTGGACGCCTGGGGCGAATACGTGCGCCAGTGCGTGACGCGCTACGGCAAGCGGCTCCCCGTCGTCGAAGTCTGGAACGAGGAGAACATCGATCCGTTCTGGAAGGATCCGAATCCGACGAACTACCTGTCTCTGCTACGGCGGACGTACGAGGTCGTGAAGCGCGTCGACCCGTCGATCAAGGTGGGGTTCGGCGGCACGGCCGGCGTGCCGTTCGATTTCATCGAGGAGGTCTACCGTCTCGGCGGCGCGAAGTACTTCGACATCATGATGATCCATCCGTACTCGCATCCGCGTGCGCCGGAAGGCGTGATGGACGTGCAGGTCGAGAAGTTGCGCGACATGATGGCGCATTACGGCGACGCGAACAAGCCGATGTGGATTACGGAAGTCGGCTGGCCGACGCATACCGTGCGCATTCCCGACATCGACGTTCTGCAAAAGGGGCTGAAGGCGGTCGATCCCGCGAAGGCGTCGTGGCACGCGATCTACGTGCCGGCGCGGAAGATGGGGGACGGCGAGGCTCACTCTCACTTCGAGGTCTTGAAGGCCGCCGCGCCCGACTTCCTGAAGGTCGAGGTCTGCGAGGCCGAGGCCGTGGCCGCGCGTCTGGCGCGGGGCGACGTGGACGTCGTGGTGTATCCGTTCAGCGAGGACTACGCGATTGATTCTGTTCCGGCCGTGCATGCGTTCGTGAAACGCGGCGGCGTGCTCGTCGATTTTGGCGGGATGCCGTTGTGGACGGCCACCCGCGCGAACGCCGACGGCGTCATGGATGTCGTGAACGGGGCGCCCACTTGGCAAGACCGCCAGCGTTTCCGCATCGGCGAGACGGCGTGGTGGATGGACAAGTGCTACCCGGAATCGATGCCCGTCCGCCCGACGGCCGCCGCCGAAGGTGCGAAGCCGCCGCCGAAGGGATTCATTGCCATGCGCTTCTTCACGGATCGCTTTTTGAAGCCGGGCGACAAGATGATTCCGCTTCTGTCCGCGCCGACGAACGGGATCGACGCCGTGGCCGCCTGCGTCTACAAGTTCAACAGCGACATGAAGGGCAGCGTGATCGTGAGCGGCCTCATGTCCGGTTCCCATGGCACGAGCGACGAGGCGCGTCAGGCGAAGATGGTCGCCCGTGCGCTCGGCATTTCGTTTGCCGAAAAGGTCGAGGCGTTCCTCCTCTACAACCTGCGCTGCTCCGAGAACGATCCCTACGACCCCGAATCGTTCTTCGGCATTGTCCGCGCGAAGTTCATGCCGAAACCCGGCTATGGCGCGTATATGGCGTTCGTCGACCGGCGGCCCGTCGGGTCGGTGCAGAAGGATCTCGTCTGGCATTCCGCCGACCGCACGACGTACTTCCCGCAGTGGAAGCGCCCGGACGGCCGCGACGCCGGCATGATCTGGCGGACGGGCGCGGCGCGGACGCTCCACCTCGTCTTCGCTTCTCCGAACGTCTCGTTCATGGACGTGAACGGCCATATCATCCATCCGTCGCGCAACGGCGACGGCTACGACGTGCGCGTGGGCGATGCGCCGATCTACTTCTTCGGGTTCGGTGCCGAGTTGAAGGTTGATTCGTTCCGCGCCCTCGTCGTGCCGTCCGTCGCGGGCGAGACGGCCGCCGCCTACCTCGAAAAGATCCGCAGCCGGGCGATGGGCGCCCGCGCGTTCGATTCGGGCGTCACGGTGACGGCGGGCGGTCCGGATGCGCTGGCGAAGGATTTTGTCGCGCTGGGCGAGGCGGAGGAAATCGACGCCTGGCGCGTGGCGGATCCGACGCCCGCGCACGTGAAAGACCTGCGGGCCGTGTTCGACAACGCTGGCGGCAAGGCCGTGCGCTTGGTCGATGCGCACGGGAAATGTCTGGACGCTCCGGCGCCGCGTCCGGCGAAGGACGCCGCGCTTCTGACGGGGACGCTGCCGTCGCCGCTCCACGTGGCGGGGTCGGGACGGATCTGCATCCTGAATCCCGATGGGAAAGTTGCCTGGGAGCGTCGCGGTTGCGGCAACGTCCACCGCGTCCAGCGCGTGGGCGATTACGTGTACTACTCGAACGGTGGCGTCTACCGCTGCCGCCTCCCCTCGACGAAGGCGGAGGTCGTCTATCTGCCGTCGAACAATGCGGGCGGCGGTGCGCTGGGCTTTCACGTCGCCCCCGACGGGAACGTTGTCGTCGCGGTCAATTCGACGGATGAAATCGTGGAACTTGACGCGGCCACGCGGCGCGAGGTCGTGCGGTTCAAGGTAGACGCCAAGGACGCGAAGGGCGTCGTGCCGGGCCGGCATACGCACCTGCGAATGGTGCGCAAGACGGCGGCGGGGACGTATCTCGTCGCCTGCATGGGGGCGAAGCGCGTGCGCGAATACGACCGCGCGGGCAAGCTCGTCTGGGAGCAGGACGTCGCCGCGCCGGCGTTCGACGTCGAACGCCGGGCGAACGGCAACACGCTCGTCTCGCACGTCACGGGCGTGACGGAGTTCGCGCCGGACCACACGGCCGTCTGGTCGTTCACGGCCGCCGATCTGCCCGGCTTGAACGCGGCGAATTTCTGCGGCATTCAGGAACTGCCGAACGGCAATCTCGTGGTTGGCACGTGGGCGAACGGCGCGTCGGACGGTTCGCGGACGACGGCGTTTGAAATCACGCGGGACAAGAAGGTCGTGTGGCGCTGGGCTTCGCCCGACGACAGCAACATGATGGGCGCGATGCGGTGATGGTGCGCGGCATTTTTGAGGCAGTGAAAGGATTCGGAAAATGAAGAAGCGAATGGTTTTGTTGATGGCGGGCTGCACGGCCTTTGTCGGGCTTTGCGTCGGCGAGCCGCTGGGCGCGGCGTATGAAGGGCAGTGGAACGCGGCGTTGAACGCCGCCATCGACGCGCGAATCGAGCAGCACCGCAAGGGTGACGCCGTGGTGGAGGGATTCGCGCCGGGCGAAACGGTGAAGGTGGATCAGATTTCGAGCGCGTTCCAGTTCGGCGTCAACATCTTCAACTTCGACCAGTTCGGCGACGACGTGGAGAACGCGCGCTACCGCGCAGCGATCACGAATCTCTTCAACGCCGCCACGGTCGGGTTCTACTGGCAGAACTTCGAGCCGCAGCGCGGGCGGCCGCGCTACGTCGGCGGCGAGCACGACACGCTTGCGTTCTGGCGTTCCGTGCGGAGCAATCCCTGGCCCTACAACGAGTGGCGGCGTCCCGCGCCGGACAAGGTGCTGGCGTTCCTGCACGCGCACGGGTTGTCCGTCCATGGCCACGTGCTCATCTATCCGCAGTTCCATCCGCAGTGGCTGCAGCAGATATCCTCCAAGGACGAGGTCGCCGACCTTTACCGTCGGCGCATCGAAGACTTCGCCGCCTACTATGGCGACACGATCGCGCAGTGGGACATCGTGAACGAGTCGGTGAATCGCCGGTCAACGCTGGAGAACGTGAACGACGACGTGTTCTGGAACAATCCCAAGCTGAACATTCCGACGGACATGACGCATCGCTGCTACACGTGGGCGCGTCCGGCGTTTCCCGCGAACGTCAAGCTGGCGATCAACGACTCCTGGCGCACGATCTACGTGCCGTTCATTCAGAAACTCCAGTCGCGGGGTGCGCCGATCGACGTCACGGGCATCCAGATGCACCTCTTCACGCCGGCCGTGGCGCTCAAGATCGCCCGAGGCGAGCCTTGTTCGCACAACAACACGAGCTGGGCGCCCGCCGACCAGCTGAAGATGTTCGAGGAACTCGACCGTCCCGGCCTTCCCATCCACGTGTCGGAAATCACGATTCCTTCGCCGCGCGGACAGAAGGGCGTCACGGACGCCGAGGCGGACGCCATCCAGGCGCGGATGATGCGCGACAACTACCGTCTCTGGTTCTCCTGGCCGAGCGTCTACCGCATCACCTACTGGAATCTCGTGGACGACTGCGGGGCGCCGGGTGAACGCATGAGTTCGGGTCTTTTCAATCGCGACCTCACCATCAAGCCCGCCGGCGAGACGCTTCGCCGTCTCGTCCATGAAGAATGGGCGACGCATCTGACCGTCCGTGCCGACGCGAAGGGCGTGGTTCGTTTCCGTGGCTTCAAGGGCGCGTACACGCTAACGGGCGGACAGGCCACCCGCGTCGTCCGCGTTCGCTGACGGTTGAACGTCGTCAGCGGTTGGCGGCACCTGACCCATCTCCGAATAAAAAATATAAAACGCCGCAAACCTTGATTCTATCGGGTTTGCGGCGTTTCGCTCTCATTTCAACTGGCGGAGGGAGAGGGATTCGAACCCTCGATACGGAGATTAGTCCGTATGGCGATTTAGCAAACCGCTGCCTTCAGCCACTCGGCCATCCCTCCTGTGAGGAAAGTGCTGAATATGATACTGGATTTTTGGGAGAAAAGCAAGGGCGAATCTGATATAATTTCGACATGAAGAAAATCCTGTTGATGTTGGTGGCCGCATGGACGGTCATGGGCGCACATGGCGCCGAAGTGAAGGTTGACTTCACAGTGGAAAAAGGCCCGGTGAAGCCCGTGAACGGCGTCGGACAGCCGCCGATGATCGGTATGCCGCACAATCCGTGGATGTTCCGCTACCTCAAAGAGGCCGGCATCCCCTATTCGCGTCTGCACGACGTGGGCGGTTGGTTGGGTGGCGGGTTCTACGTGGATGTCCCCAATATCTTCCGCGATTTCAGCGCGGACGAAAACGACCCGAAGAACTACCGTTTCGCGTTCACGGATTCGCTCATCAAGAATCTCATGGCGAACGGCGTCGAACCGTTCTTTCGTCTCGGTGTCACGATCGAGAACTTCGTCGAATGCGGCTACCCGCCCGAACGTATCCAGCCGCCGGAGGACTTCGCGAAGTGGGGACGTATCTGCGAGAAGATCATTCGCCACTACACGGAAGGCTGGGCGAACGGGTTCACGTTCAAAATCAAGTACTGGGAAATCTGGAACGAGCCTGAGAACAATCCGGACGATGCGAAGAACCCAATGTTCCGTGCGCCGTTCGCCGAATACATGCGTCTCTACGGTACGGTGGCGCCGTATCTGAAAGCGAAGTTCCCGCATCTCAAAATCGGTGGCTACGGGCATTGCGGCTTCTACGCCGGCGTGGGGTCGGATCATGTGCCCGCCGCGAACGCCTCGCCGCGCATGACGCACTTCGTGGACTGTTCGCACAAGTTCCTCGCCGCCGCGCAGAAGAACGGTTGGCCGCTCGACTTTTTCTCTTTTCACTCCTACTCCGCGCCGAAAGAGGCCATGCGCCAGATTCGCTTTGCGGACGAGCATCTGAACGCCTACGGGTTTACGGCCGATAAATGCGAGCGCATTTTCAACGAATGGTTGCCGTACGTTTCGCACAAGAACCTCGGTACGGCGCTTCAGGCTGCTGGCGTGGCCGCTGAACTGATTGGCCTTCAAAATGGCCCATGCACGATCGCCTGTATCTACGACGCGCGTTGCGGCGTGGGCGACTACTCGCCGCTCTTCAACCCGTTCACCTATGCACCGCACAAGGCCTACTATGCTTTCACGGCGTTCAACGAGTTGCGGAAACTTGGCACGGCCGTGTCTGCGACGGTGCAGGGCGATGCCAATCTGTGGGCGACGGCGGCGAAAGGGGCGCACGGTGCTGGCGCCGTCCTGCTCGCGAACGATTCTGATCGCGCGATTCCGCTCGTCTGTGATTTCCAGGGACGCGCAGTTGTGGCCTGCCGGATCACCGACAACACGCGCACGGATGCGTCCCTTACGGCCCTACCCGCCGAACTGCCGCCCCGTGCGTTTCTCGTCGTACGGCTCAAGTAAGGGACTTCTTTAAGATGACGCTGAGATCGTCCCAGCGCGGATACGGCGGGCGAGCGTTTGCAGACCTTCGCCCAGCCGCGTCATCGATGTGGCGGAGGAGAGGGAGACGCGAAGAAAGGCGTCTGTGCGACCGTTTTGCACGGCGAAACGGTCGGAGTGGCAGACGCTGACGCCGTCCGCCCGGCATCTCCGCTCGATTTCCGGTCCTTCGCCCACGGTCCCCGGCAGGGGAATCGTCCGAAAGAGGCGCAACGGATCGCCTGTGCCGCCCGGCCGGAGGATGCGGTTGAACAGCCGGTTGGCCGTACGAGCGGATGCCGCTTTTTCGCGTAGGATCTTTTCAGCCACGCCCGTCAACACGAGTTCGCCCAGGATTTCCGCTTCCAACGCGCTCGCCTTGATGGCCGTGTGGTGGAAACCCGCCAGTAGACGTTCGCGCAGGGCGGATGGAAACGTTGCATAGGTGGCCCGCAGACCCGGCGAAACGAGGCGCGTCGTGCCCGATAGGTAAAGCGTCCGTTCGGGAATGCGTGTCTGCAACGGCCGTCGCGTCCGCGACGGAGCGGCTAGCGTGGCGTCGTCCTCGATCAGCAACAGATTCGTGGCGGCAATCGTTTCCGCCAGCGCGTCTTTGCGTGTCTCGGTTAGCGTACGTGTCGTCGGATTGGCGCAGTTCGGCATCAGGAAGACGCCCCGTAGACGGTACCGTTTCGCCGCCTCCGCCAGTGCGTCCGGACACATGCCCACGTCGTCGCCTGCCACGGGGACGAGTTTCACGTGCGCGAGCCGCGCGAGATGGATCAAGTTCGCATAGGTGAAAACGTCCGTGGCCAGCGTCTCGCCGACGCCGAAGACGGAGAGCAAAGTCGTGGAGAGTGCGCTTTGCACACCGGGGAAGACGGCGATCCGTGCGACGGGCGCGTCGACGCCGCACCGCGCGAGCCAGTGTTGTCCGGCGACGCGGTGGCGTTCTTTTCCGTCACGATCTGCGTAGGAAAAGAGGCGCGTGGCGGTGTCCCGTGCCAGAACGTTCTGCGCGGCCGTCACAATCGCCCGCCCGCCGATTTTCGGGAACGCCTGGACGGCGCCGAGATCGATGACGGCGTCGTCCGTGTCCGTCTCCTCTACGCCCGGCAGGGGGGCGACGAATGTACCGCGTCCCGTCACGCCGTAGACGAGGTTCTTGTCACGGCAGAGATCGTAGGCGCGTGTGACGGTTGTGAAATTGAGATCGAGGAAATCCGCCAGTTCGCGCTGCGGCGGCAGTTTCGTCCCCGGTGGCAGGGCGCCAGACAGTACGTCGCGTTCCAGCGCGGCCGCGAGCGCGAGGTAGACAGGCCCCGTTCCCAGCATCTGCCGGGAGGGTTTCCAGGTCATTGGATAGCGGTCGAATGTGTTGACGGGCATCGTTTTTGTCATCCATACAATCTTGTGTTTGTATGTATTTTATCAAAGTGCTAGACTGTGCGCCATGCCCCACAAAGGGATTTTCAAGTCAATCGAAAGGACAAAATATGGCCAACAGACAGGAACTCAACCGCAATCTCGCCCAGATGCTCAAGGGCGGGGTGATCATGGACGTGACGACGCCGGAGCAGGCGAAGATCGCCGAGGACGCGGGTGCCTGCGCCGTGATGGCGCTGGAACGCATTCCGGCGGACATCCGCGCGGCGGGCGGTGTGAGCCGCATGAGCGATCCCGCGATGATTCGCGGCATTCAGGCGGCGGTGTCCATCCCCGTGATGGCGAAGTGCCGCATCGGACACATCGCGGAGGCGCGGATTCTCGAAGCGATTGAAATCGACTACATCGACGAAAGCGAAGTGCTTTCGCCGGCGGATGACGTCTACCATATCGACAAGATGAAATTCAACGTGCCGTTCGTTAACGGGGCGCGTGACCTTGGCGAGGCGTTGCGCCGCATTGCCGAGGGGGCGACGATGATTCGCACGAAGGGCGAACCCGGTACGGGCGACGTTGTTCAGGCCGTGCGCCATATGCGGAAAATGCAGTCGGAAATCCGTCGTCTCGTCGCGTTGCGCGACGACGAACTGTACGACGCCGCCAAGGCGCTTGCCGCGCCGTTCGACCTCGTGCGCGAAGTCCATGAAAAGGGACGGCTGCCCGTGGTGAACTTCGCGGCGGGCGGCGTTGCCACGCCGGCGGATGCTGCGCTGATGATGGAACTGGGCGCGGAGGGCGTGTTCGTGGGATCGGGCATCTTCAAGAGCGGCAATCCCGCCAAGCGGGCGTCCGCCATTGTCCAGGCGGTCACGAACTGGCAGGACTCGGATGTGCTGGCGAAAATCTCGGAAAACCTCGGCGAGGCGATGGTCGGCATCAACGCGGACGAGATCCGGACGATCATGGAGGAACGCGGTCAATGAAGCACGTCGGAATTTTGTCCGTGCAGGGCGCGTTCGCCGAACAGGCGCGGGCGTTCCGTGCGGCGGGCGCGGCGACGTTCGAGATTCGCGAACAGGCGGATCTGGCGCGGCCGATGGACGCGCTTGTACTGCCGGGCGGCGAATCGACGGTGCAGGGGCGGCTTCTGCGGACGCTCGGCCTCTTTGAACCACTTCGTATACGGATACGAGACGGACTTCCCGTCTTCGCGACGTGTGCGGGGTTGATCCTGCTTGCCAAACGGCTGGCGGACGACCCGACGGTCTGGTTCGCTCTTCTGCCCGTGACCGTACGGCGCAATGCCTACGGTCGTCAGCTCGGCAGTTTCCAGACGACGGGCCTGTACGGGGCGACGGACGCGGATGTGCCGATGACGTTCATCCGTGCGCCGGGGATCGAGTCGGTCGGCGCGGACGTGACCGTCGTGTCGACCTTCCACGGACACCCCACGGGCGTCCGCTGGCGCAACATCACGGCGCTTGCCTGGCATCCCGAACTCACCGCCGACCGCCGCGTCTTCCGCCGCTTCCTCGACATCCCAGATTGCTCAATTTGCGCCATCTAAACGCGGCGTTTCCGATGTCTGCGTTTTGTGGTATAATCGGATGCAGAGCCGTTTTCGGGTGAGGACCTGATTGGCGGACGATTTGTTCAACTCCAAGTAAAAGGAAGCGAAGAATGGCAACGAATAGACGGGATTTCCTTAAGGGCGCACTTTGGATGGGCGCGGCGGCGTCGATGGTCGGCTACGCGAGTGGCCGCCCGCGGGCGGTCGGTGCGGGGACGGGCACGATGCTCGGCTACGCAGACAAACCGTTTAAGGAATTGCGTGTCGGTGTGATTGGCCTTGGGCGCGGCGCGTTGGGGCTGGATCTCGGCAAAATTCCTTTCGTGAAAATCGTCGCGGTCTGCGACCTTTCGCAGCCGCGCATCGACAACGCGCTGAAGAAATGCGCGGACAACAAGATTGCGAAGCCTCGCGTTTATACCGGCAGTCCGGAGGCCTGGAAGAAGCTCTGCGATTCGCCGGACATCGACCTCGTCTACAACGGTACGCCGTGGGAACTTCACGCGCCGATCGCGCTCTACGCGATGGAGCATGGCAAGCACGTGGTCACGGAAGTGCCGAGCGCGTTGACGATCGAGGAGTGCTGGGCGCTCGTCGAAACGTCTGAACGGACGCGCCGCCACTGTATGCAGTTAGAGAACTGCTGCTACGGCGAAACGGAAATGCTCGCGCTCAACATGTGCCGCAAGGGATTGTTCGGTACGCTCGTCCACGGCGAAGGTGCCTACATTCACGATCTGCGGACTTACTGCTACGGCACGTTCGACCCGAAGACGGGCAATGGCGGCTACTGGGATTACTGGCGTCTGCGCTACAACCAGGCGCATGGCGGCAACCAGTACCCGACACACGGTCTGGGGCCGATCTGCATTGACATGGACATCAACCGTGGCGACAACTTCGACTTCCTCGTCTCCGTCGATTCGCTCCAGGCTGGTTTCCACGAACTCCGCGACGGCGGGTTCGCCAAAGCCGATCCTGCCTTGTTGGGCCGCAAGGTGAAGATGGGCGACATGAACACGACCATCATCAAGACGAAGTTGGGACGCACGATCATGGTGCAGCACAACGTCACCGGTCCGCGTCCCTACAGCCGCATCAACATGATCACCGGCACGAAGGGCATCCTCGAGGACTATCCGCTGCGCATCGCGCTGGAAACCGAACTTGGTAAGGGCGCCCATTCCTACAACGACAAGACGACGGCCGAACTCCGTGAAAAGTACAAGCACCCGCTTTGGAAGACCGCCGGCGAGTACGCGAAAGTCCACGGCGGGCACGGCGGCATGGACTTTCTCATGCTTCTTCGTCTCGCGTGGTGTCTGCAGATGGGGCTGCCGCTCGACATGGACGTGTACGATCTCGCGACGTGGTGTTCCCTCAACGAACTCACCGAGAAGTCGGCCGACAACCGTGGCCGCTCGATGGACGTGCCGGACTTCACGCGCGGCGGTTGGAAGACGCGGAAGCCCTATGGTTTTGACGATGTCGACCTCGCCAAGATGGGGCTGAACCTCACGGTCTGACGGATTGATGGACGCAACGACGAATCAGAGTGGCGCGGCGAACGTTTTCGCCGTCGTCCTTGCGGGCGGGAACGGCGAACGCTTCTGGCCCGTGTCGACGGCGGAACGTCCGAAGCAGTTTGTCGACCTCTTCGGCGGCAAACCGCTGATTCGTCATGCCGTGGATCGGTTGGATGGATTCATTCCACCGGAACGCACGCTCGTGATTACTGCCGAACGGCTCGTGCCGATGACGCGCACGGCGTTGCCCATGCTGCCGCCGGAGAATATCGTCGGCGAGCCGTGCCGACGGGATACGGCGGCGGCGGCGGCTGTCGCCGTCGGGCTTGTCAAGCGGCTCGGCGGCGCTGATGCCGTGGGATGCATCCTGACGGCCGACCACTTGATCGACCCGGTAGCGAAATTCCGCCAGACGTTGGCGGACACCGTGACGGCGGCCGTACAGACCGGCGCCATCGTGACGATGGGGATTGTGCCGGAATTCCCCGCCACGGGATTCGGCTACATCGAGGCGGGCGACGCGATCGACCTCGGCACGCCGACGGTATTCAACCGTGTGCGACGCTTCGTCGAGAAACCCGATCGTTCGACGGCGGAGGCCTATCTGTCCACGGGACGGTTCAGCTGGAATGCGGGGATGTTCATTTGGCAGGTACGAACGTTGGAGGCCGAATTTGCGCGGCTGGCGCCGGATATCGGCGGCTTGATTGATGCCGTGGCGACGGCGGCGGACGTTCCGTCCACGCTGGCGCGGCTCTATCCCGCTCTTCGTGCGACATCCATCGATTACGCCATCATGGAAAAGGCGCAAAACATTCTCGTCGCCAAGAGCGAATTTCGTTGGGATGACGTCGGTTCGTGGCAGGCCGTCGCCAATCATTTTCCGCGTGACAACGATGGCAATACACGGTTGGGGCGGACGGCGCTGTTGGACACGACGGATTCGATCGTCGTGTCGGACGACACCCACGTCACGGCCGTTGTCGGTCTCTCTGACATCGTGGTCGTCCATACGCCGACCGCGACGCTCGTCTGCGCCAAGGACAAGGTGCAAGACGTCAAGAAGCTCGTCAGTGGGTTGGCGTCGCAACCGGCCGCGTCGCGGGAGGCGAATGCGTGAACGTCATTGACACCGCCCTCGCGGGCGTGAAAATCATCGAGCCGGACATCCATCGGGACGCGCGTGGCTATTTCTGCGAGACCTACAACAAGGTTCGTTACGATGCGGTGGGTATCGTGGTCGATTTCGTCCAGGACAACGAATCGCGCTCCATGAAGGGCGTCGTGCGTGGGCTCCATTGGCAGGCCGCACCGCATACACAGGCGAAACTCGTGCGCGTGGTGCGCGGAGCTGTCTGGGACGTGGCTGTGGACATTCGTGCGGGTTCGCCCACGTTCGGTCGGCACGTGGCGGTTGTGCTGTCGGACGCGAATCGGCGGCAGTTCTTCATCCCGCGTGGCTTCGCCCACGGCTTCGTTGTGTTGGAGGACGATACGTTGTTCAGCTACAAGTGCGACAACGCCTACTGCCCGTCGTCGGAACGCGGTCTGCGGTTTGACGATCCGGCGCTGGGGATCGCGTGGCCGTCGTTCGATGGGGCATTGACGCTTTCCGAGAAAGATCGGCATCATCCGTGTTTGGCCGAAATCGAACCGTGGAAGGAGGCGTGACGTGGCGCGTAAGGGAATTATTTTGGCTGGAGGCGCGGGGACGCGGCTGCATCCGCTGACGCGGGTGGTTTCAAAGCAACTGCTTCCGGTTTATGACAAACCCATGGTTTTCTATCCGCTCGCCACGTTGATGCTGGCGGGCATCCGCGAGGTGTTGGTGATTTCTACGCCGGCGGATCTGCCGAATTTCCAACGGCTGTTGGGCGACGGTTCGGCGCTGGGGATGCGGTTTTCCTATGTCGTCCAGGTAGTCCCCAACGGTCTCGCTCAGGCGTTCGTACTCGGACGTGCGTTTTTGGGCGACGATGACGTCTGCCTCGTATTGGGCGACAACATTTTTTACGGTGCCAATCTGTCCGCGCTCCTCCAATCGGCGGCGGCGCGGAAAGAGCCGACCGTTTTTGGTTATCGCGTGAGCGATCCCGAACGATACGGCGTGGTTGCGTTCGACGCGGCGGGTCGCGCCGTGTCGCTGGAGGAGAAACCCGTTGTGCCGAAATCGAACTACGCCGTCGTAGGGCTTTACTTCTACCCGAACGACGTTGTCCAGAAAGCGGCCGCGCTGAAACCTTCCGCGCGTGGTGAATACGAAATCACCGATTTGAACCGCCTCTATCTGGAGGAAGGGCAATTGACCGTCGAGACGATGGGGCGCGGGTTCGCCTGGCTCGACACGGGGACGCACCAGTCGCTGGCAGATGCCACGAATTTTGTCCGTGCGCTTGTCGAACGTCAGGGACTTCAGATTTCCTGCATCGAGGAAATCGCCTGGCGGCAGGGCTGGATCGACGACGCGCAGTTGAAACGTCTCGCGGACGACTACGGTAAAAGTTCCTATGGGACGTACTTGAAGAACCTCGTGAAGGAAATCTAGGATGAGGGTGCTGTTGACAGGCGGGAAGGGGATGCTCGGACGGACGATTCTCCGCGTGTTGGACGGCCGCCATGTGTTGATCCCCACGGATCTGCCCGACGTCGACATTACCGATGAGGTGGCGATCGACAACGCCATCGCCTCGGCGCAGCCAGATGCCGTTATTCATTGCGCGGCGGCCACGGCCGTGGACAAGTTGGAGACGTCCGTCGATTTCGCTTTCAAGGTGAACGCGCTCGGCAGTGCCAACGTCGCGGCCGCCTGCCATCGGCAGGGCGTCCGTCTTCTCGCGCTGTCCACGGACTACGTGTTCGACGGCGCAGCCGATCGTCCCTACAACGAGTTCGACGCGGCGACAGGTGGACGTACAGTTTACGGCCGGAGCAAGTTCGCCGGCGAGGAGCAGATTCGCCGCCACTGTCCCAACCACTGTATTTGCCGGGTCAGTTGGCTCTACGGATTCGGCGGGCCGAGTTTCGTCCACACGATGCTTGCGCTGTCCAATCCGCTCCGGCCTGCGCTGAACGTTGTCGCCGACCAGCACGGCAATCCGACGAGCGCGGTGGCCGTGGCGCGTCAGCTCGACCGTTTGTTGGCACGTCCCAGTCTGTGCGGGACGTTTCACATGACGTGCGAGGGTGAGGCCACATGGGCCGATTTCGCGACGGAGATTTTTCGTCTCGCCGGCCGTACCCAGCCCGTCGCGCCGTGTACGACGGCGGCGTTTCCGCGTCCCGCGCCGCGTCCGAAGAATTCGTGCCTCGACAAGATGATGTTCCGTCTCTGCGGCTTGCCGCCGATGCCGGATTGGAAGGACGCGCTGGCGGAATTCATGGAACTTGAATTCGGAAAGGGAGAAGAATGTCTGAAGTAGGTTATGCGAAACGTTGTCTCGTCACGGGCGCGGCCGGGTTCATCGGTTCGGCGCTCGTGCGTTTGTTGCTGACCGAAACCGAGGCGACCGTGCTCGTCGTCGACAAGTTGACGTACGCGGGCGTTCCGGCGTCCTTGAAGGAAGTCGGCCTCGATCCCGTCACCTTGCGTTCCGCGAATCCGCGCCTGTCCTTTCTGAAAGCGGACATTTGCGATGCGGCGGCGATGGACGCGGCGTTCACGTCGTTCCATCCAGATACGGTGTTTCACCTGGCAGCCGAATCGCACGTGGATCGTTCCATCGACGGGCCGGGCGCGTTCATCCAGACGAACGTCGTCGGCACGGCCACGCTCCTCCAGGCCGCGCTGAAATACTGGAGCACGTTGGGCGACGCGGCGAAAGCGGCGTTTCGCTTCCAGCACATTTCAACGGATGAAGTCTACGGTTCGCTGGGCGCGACCGGGTTTTTCACGGAGACGACGCCCTACGCGCCGCATTCACCCTATTCGGCCTCGAAGGCGGCGAGCGACCATCTGGTTCGCGCCTGGCGCGACACGTACGGACTCCCGACGCTCGTCACCAACTGCTCGAACAACTACGGCCCTTATCATTTTCCCGAAAAACTGATTCCCCTCGTCATTCTCAACGGCCTTGCCGGTCGCCCGCTGCCCGTCTATGGTACGGGCGCAAACGTCCGCGACTGGCTCTACGTCGATGATCATGCCCGTGCCCTGTTGCTCGTCAATACGCGGGGGACGCCGGGCGCGACCTACAACGTGGGGGGGCACAACGAGCGCACCAACCTCGACGTCGTGCGGACAATCTGCGCGATTCTCGATGAACTGCGTCCCGTCGTGGACAACCCGGCCGTTGCGTCCCGCGCGTCCGTGCGGACGTACGCGGATCTGATCACCTACGTGACCGATCGACCGGGACACGATTTGCGTTACGCCATCGATCCGTCCAAACTGATGAACGAACTCGGCTGGCGGCCGCGCGAGAATTTCGAGACGGGCATCCGCAAGACCGTCCAGTGGTATCTCGACAACGACTGGTGGTGGCGGCCGATCCACGAGAAACGCTACGCCGGCCAGCGCCTTGGCACGGGGCGTTCCGCCGCCTCGTGAGCGTTGTGTTCCATGTTGAACGGACGTGGCGGATTGTGCTAAACTGCTTCTCCGTTTTTTCCGAAAATGTGGTTCGACCATGAAAATCAAAGACATACTGGCCCGTGAAAAACCGGGCATTTCGTTCGAGGTGTTTCCGCCGAAAAAGGACGCGCCAGCAGAGCCGATTAAAAACGCCGTTTCGCGTCTCGCGGCCCAGCGCCCCACGTTCATTTCCGTTACCTATGGCGCGGGTGGTGGTGCGAACGCAAACACGGCCGCCGTGGCCACGTTCGTACAGGACGAATGTCGTACAACGGCGCTCGCCCATTTGACGTGTCTGACATCGACGCGGAAACAGGTCGATGGGCAGATTGGGAAGCTTCGGGCGGCGGGTGTTGAGAACGTGCTCTGTCTGCGCGGTGACCGTCCGGCGGATTTCACGGGGACGGCCGCCGCGCCGTTCGCTCATGCCATCGACCTCGTACGTCTACTAAAACCACAGGGGTTCTGTCTGGGCGGTGCTTGCTACCCGGAACGCCATCCCGAATGCGCCCACATGACGCAGGAAATCGACTATCTGAAGGCGAAGGTTGACGCGGGGTTGGATTTTCTCACCACGCAGATGTTTTTTGACAACAACGTCTTCTACCGCTACCTCTGCAAAGTGCGCGAAGCAGGTGTAACCGTGCCGATTTTGGCGGGCATCATGCCTGTGACGAACGGTCGCCAGATTGCGCGTATCTGCCAGTTGTCGGGCACGTATCTGCCCATGCGTTTCAAGGCGATTGTCGATCGTTTTGGCGACAATCCGGCGGCAATGCTCGACGCGGGTGTGGCCTATGCGTCGGAGCAGATTGTCGATTTGTTCGCGAATGGCGTCAACCACGTCCACCTCTACACGATGAACAAACCCGAAATCGCCGAGCGGATCATGCACAATCTCGGAGCCATCGTTCAGCGTGGAACAGGCGCATGACGATTGACCGCGCGGAGACCTTGCGTTATATGCGCATGGGCGCAGCACGGCCGGACGACGTGTTGACGGCGCGTTTGGCGCGGGTGGAGCACGCCGTCCTCGCGGCCGCCCGCCCCGTTGCCTACTGGCGGTTGGAGAAGGTGGCGTTCGGCGCGATGCCGGACGACGTGCGAATTGGCCCGCTTGCCGTTCGTTCCCATGCGTTGGCGCACGTGGTACGGGGATGCCCCCACGCCTTTCTTTTCTGCGCGACGCTGGGCGCGGCGGTGGATGCCCTGTTGCGCCGTTATTCGCAGACGAGCGGCGCGGACGCGCTCATGGCCCAGGCGGCGGCGACGGCGGCACTTGAATCGTATTGTGATGACGATTGTACGACTCGTCTGTTGGCTGAACCCGCCGTGACGGGCGAACGGTTGCGGATGCGTTTCTCGCCTGGCTACGGCGATCTGGCGTTGGAGACACAACGTCCGTTGCTCCAGATTCTGGATAGCGCCCGCCGTGCAGGAATTTTGCTGACGGATACGTTGCTCATGATGCCCTCCAAATCAGTAAGCGCGATTATTGGCGTCGGCCCCGCGCCGACGGTGGAGGCGCCCGCTGGTTGTGCCGCCTGTTCGAAGTCCGACTGTACCTGTCGGCGGGCGTGACTTCTCCCCGTATCTGTGTTCCTTCGCGTATCCGGTGGTCAGACGGGGCGGGTTTTGGTACAATCCCGCCATGAAGATTGCAGTCAACAAGATGTTGGGCTTCCTAAGGACGTCGAGATTCTTGGGAATGGTGGGCCTTCTGGGCGTGGTGGTGTGGACATGTTGTATGGCGGGAGGGTGTCGTGACAAAGACGCGTCGCTGCCGCCCGCGCCGCCCGCTGGGACGGCGGACGTCCTGTCTGCGTGGCGGGCGCTCACGAACGCGGCCGAGGTGACGCGGATGTTCGGCGGAACGCGGGTGCAGCACGTGGCGCCGGGCGTTGTGCGGATGCCGGTCGATTTCGCGGCACGGCCCGCGCGTGTGACGTGGGACTTGAAACTCCCGCTGGATCTGCGAGTACGGTCGGGTATCCAGTTCGATTTCTATTGCTCGGATCTCGGACAGTTCGCATCGTTCAGCTGCTACTTTAAGAGCGGCGACGGCTGGTATCACGGCACGTTCGCGCCGGAGGAGAGTGGCGCGTGGCAGCGCGTGACGGTGTCGAAAGCGTCCTGCGCCGTCGAAGGACGTCCCGCCGGTTGGGAGAACATTTCGACCGTCCGCATCAGCGGTTGGCGCGCGGCGGAAGGGCGGGCGGTCTGCGCCCTCGCGAACGTGGCGGTGCAGGGCGGCGATCCGGACGTTCTCGTGGTCTATGCGGATTCGCTTGCGGCGAAGGGCGGTTCGGAGGCGAAGAGCTATCTGACCTTCGGCGGCACGGTGTCGGCCACGCTCGCGGCGATTGGCGTGGAGAGTGCGCTTGTGGCGGATACGGATCTCACGACGAATCTTCTCGCGAAGGCCGCCGCCGTCGTGCTGCCCTACAACCCGTCGTTCCCGGCGGAGAAGGCGGCGTTGCTCGCGGACTACGTGGCGCGGGGGCGGCGGTTGTTGGTCTGCTACTCTTTGCCGCCAGAACTCGGCGCGTTGCTAGGCGTCAAAACGCGGGGGACGGTTCGCCCGTCCGACAACGGCGGCGCGTCCATTGGCGGTTTTCTGAAGACGGGGACGGGGTTGGCGGGGCAGCCCGATTTCGCGCCGCAGGCCTCGTGGATTACGCGCGTCGTCGCGCCGGGGCCGGGCGTGGAAGTCGTTGCGGAGTGGGGCACGGGCAAGCAGGAGTCGATGGGGCTGCCGGCCTTGGTGCGGACGCCGCGCGGCCTGTTCATGGGGCATGTTTGGCTCGGCGGCGTGGACGGCGCGTCGGCCCGGCTGATGAAGGCGATCGTCTGTGATCTCGCGCCCGGCCTGAAGGAGAAAATCGCGGCGCACGAAGCGGCGTTCGAGGCGGAACAGCGGCGGATGCTCGCGTGGTTGGAGGAACGGCCGTCCAAGACGGGCGAGTTCCGTGCGTTCTGGTGTCACAGCGCACGCGGGCTGGGGGGTGACCGGAATTGGGACGAATCGATCCGCTTCTTGAAGAAGCACGGTTTCAATGCCATTCTGCCGAACCTCTGCTGGGGCGGCGTAGCGTTCTACAAGTCCGACGTCCTCCCCGTCCATGTCGACGTGGCCGTGCGCGGCGACGCATTCGACGACTGTCTCGCGGCCTGTCGCAGACAGGGCGTGGAATGCCACGTCTGGAAAGTCTGCTGGAACATGGGGGCGTACACGGGCAAGGCGTTCGAGGAGACGATGGTGGCGTCCAACCGCGTCCAGGTTACGTTCAACGGCACGAAGAAAACGCGCTGGCTGTGTCCGTCCCATCCCGCCAACCAGCAGCTGGAAATCGACGCGATGCTGGAACTGGCGAAGAAGGGGCCGGACGGCGTCCACTTCGACTACATCCGCTACCCGGATGGCGGAAGCTGTTTCTGCGACGGTTGCCGCGAACGTTTCGAGGCGACACTTGGCCGGAAAATCGTCAACTGGCCGGCGGATGTTCGCGCGGACGACGCGCTCGCGGCCGCTTGGCGGGCGTTTCGCGTGGACAACATCACGAAAGTCGTGCAAGGCGTTGCCACGCGCGTTCGCAAGGAGGCGCCGAAGGTGAAGGTGTCGGCGGCCGTGTTCCGCAACGCGCAGAGCGATCCGCGCGAAGTGGGGCAGGACTGGAGCGCATGGTGTCGGGCGGGGTATCTGGATTTCGTCTGCAACATGGACTACATTGAATCGGCGGCGATGTTCCGCAGTCAGGTGACGCAGCAGAAGAAAGTCGTCGGTTCGGCGAAACTCTATCCGGGCATCGGCCTGTCCGTCTGGCCGAACGACGGCACGGCGGGTGTCCGTTTGGCTCGTCAGATTGAAGTCGTGCGTGAGTTGGGGCTGGACGGCTTCACGGTCTTCAACTTCGACCGTCGTGCGGAACGGATCCTGCCGTTGATGCGCCTGGGCGTCACCAAACAAGATTAAGGAGAGACGAAATGGCCGCGAAGGTTTTGGCGAATGAGACGCCCTACGCGCGGGAGACGGCCGCGTTTCTTGCGGCACGGGACGCCTCTGTGCAGGCGCGACAGATTGCCGCCATCCGCGCGGCCACGGCACCGAACGGCGCGATGCACGACCTTGTGGCCGTGCGGACGGCGCGGAACACGTGCGCCCCGTTGCCGGCGGGCGTCACGGCCGAATGGGTCTCGCCAACGTTGCGCCTATACCGTCCAAAGGGCGTCTCTCGTCCGTTGCCGCTGTTGATCTATCTCCATGGCGGCGGATGGGTGATCGGCAGTGTCGCCAGTTGTTCGGCCTATTGCGGCGCGTTGGCCGCGAAAGGCGTGGCCGTGTTGGCTGTGGACTATCCGTTGGCGCCGGAACATCCGTTTCCACAGGCGCTCGACATGGTGTGCGCGGTCTATTGGGATGTCCATGCGCGACCGGAACGGTTTGGCTGCGATCCGGCGCGAATCGCAATCGGGGGCGATTCGTCGGGCGGCAATCTGGCCTTGACCGCCGCGCTCGCGTTGCAACGGGACGAACGGGTTCCCTATGCGCTGGTGGCGTACTATCCCGTCACCGAAGCGCGGGCGGACGGTTCGGCGTCGTGGCGTGATTTCGCCACGGGCTACGGCATGGACGCGGCGTTCATGGACGTCTGCAACGCGGCCTATGTGCAGGGACACGATTGGCGCGATCCGCGCATCTCGCCGATCTACGCGGACGACGCCCGCCTCCGCCGCTTGCCGCCCGTTCATGTGTTGGGCGCGGATTGCGATGTTTTGCGCGACCAGGGCGTTCGCTTCGTGCGTCGTTTGGAGGCGCTCGGCTGCTCCGTCCGCTACGAGTGCCCGCCCGGCAGCACGCACCTGTTCGTGACCGTGCCCGGCCAACCGTCCGCGTTCCGCCGGGCTGTCGACTTCGCCGTCGAATCCCTGCGGCGCGACTGAGCGCTCTCTATTTCGTACTTTTCCATTCGTCTCGTATTGACTTGGAAAAACAACTATAATTGAAGACGTTTTGGTCGGAAAGGAATTTCGTCAAACGCTCAAGTCGAACAAGGAGACGGCGGATGCCGTTGACGCGGAACGGCGGGGAATGATAGAATGACGACCATGGCGAAGACACTCAAAATTCCCTACGGTATCAAGGACTTCAAGCGCATCCGCGAGGAGGGCTACTACTACGTGGACAAGACGGCCTTCATCCGGCGGATGGAGGAACGCGACAGTTTCGTCTTCTTCGTGCGCCCTCGGCGCATGGGCAAGTCCCTCTTCGTCGAGACGCTGCGTCGCTACTACGACATCAACG